>CAYGPQ010000009.1:0-61480 GCA_964351775.1 uncultured Kordia sp.
TTTGCTAAAAAATTGCCCTTTTCAGTCCTGTTTTCACCTTTTTTTCGTTCCGTAGCGCTGCTATGAAACTCAAAAAAGCTTTTAACAAAACTTAAAACTGCTAATTTTCGCCTAAATCCGAAAAGTTTACATGAGTTCATTTTAAAATAACGAAAGCACAACACGGTGTGTAATTAATTGCTTTGGCAAGTGCCAATTTGGAAAATTCCTTCGGAATTTTCTCTGGGGTCGCGATAGTTTACTAAATTAGTTGCCTAATACGCAACTAACGATGCGCCAAACGTTAGGCATAATTTAAAAACTGAAAACTACCTAGTGATTAATGCATACGAATACTTTAAAAATCATCCGAAATTCAACAAGCTTGTTGGCAATGATTTCTTGTTTGTAGAATATAAATGTCCTCTCAATATTGAAGAGTATCAATTGTGGATTGAAAATCATTTAATTACTTATGTCATTAGTGGAAAAAAGGATTGGATTACTTCAAAAAAAACCCACAAGCTTACTGCTGGAGATACTCTTTTTGTTAGAAAAGGTGTTTATACGACAAGGCAATATTTAGAAAGTGAGTATTGTGTAATGTTGTTTTTTATTAATGATAATTTTATTAAAAAGTTTATTGCAGAGAATCCAACTTTTAAAAGAGAATTCAATCATAAGAAAGAGCATAATCAAATTTTCGACATTACTACTAATGAGTTGTTTAAGACTTTAATAGAAAGTATATTCCAATATTTAAACCAAGAAGTGAAAATGCCTAAAGAATTAGTGGAAATTAAATTTAAAGAATTACTCTTCAATATCGTACTTAATTCAAATAATAAAGAGCTGCTAGTTTTCTTCAATTCAATAACTCAAAACACTAAATCAACCATTGAAAGTATTATGACTGAAAATTTTCAATATGATTTAAAAATAGCTGATTTCGCTAACCTCTGTGGAAAAAGCCTCTCTTCGTTTAAGCGTGAATTTAAATATTTTTTCAATACAACACCAAATAGGTGGTTAATAAATAAAAGATTAGACCACTCTAAAACACTGCTACTAGGTACAAATTTAACCGTAAGCGAGGTGGGTTATGAATGTGGATTTAAAAATAATTCCCATTTTATTCAAGCCTTTAAAAGGATAGCAAAAGTAACGCCCAATAGATTTAGAATAATCAAAAGAGAAGTGTAACTATATTTCTTGGACTTTTAAGAACATTATTTGGGCTTTTAAGAAATCCTGATTGGAAATATAAATACAACCTTTACATCATTAGTAAATTAAGAAAAAATGATGTGATGACAAATCAAGAATTTTCAGCCAAGAATACAAAATCCATTAAATACACTTCCATTGTTCACCAAAGGCATTTAGTTCTTTATGAAAAATATCTAAATGATTCCACATCTGCTTGGATTACTGATTCAGCGGAGGTTGTTGGGATGAATTTACACGACCCATTTAGAACATCGGTTTCCATAAATGATAAAATGAAGATTCCATTTAAAATTGGAGTTCATAAAGCAGTTGGAGGCGACCACGATTTTCCAAATCCTGGAGATTTACTTTGTGCTTCGTTAGCTTCTTGTTTCGAAAGTACGATTAGACTCATTGCTAATAAATTGAAAATAGAACTTATTGAAACAAAAATATACACAACGGCTCAAGTTGATGTAAGAGGAACATTAATGATTGATACATCTGTGCCCGTTGAATTTCAATCTATGCATATTGATGCAATCATTATTGCTAAAAACACAAACGAAAAGCTATTATACACATTAATAAATGGAGCAAAACGCAGTTGCATTGTTTATCAAACTATAAAAAAAGGAATCCCAATTACTTTAAATCCCGAAGTTAAAATCAAAAACTAAAAACATAAATTATGAAAAAATATATCGTCCTATTTTACGGAATTGTTGCTTATTTGGTATTTCTAATTGCATTTTTATATGCCATTGGTTTTGTAAGTAATAGTATCGTTCCAAAATCAATAGATTCTGGTTCGGAGACGACATTGCTTTATTCCATATTTGTCAATTTAATTTTATTAAGCGTTTTTGCTTTACAACATAGTATAATGGCGAGACCAAAATTTAAAGAATGGTTTAATTCCATTTTTAGTCAAGCTATGGAACGTAGCACATATATTTTACTTTCTAGTTTAGCTCTAATTTTAATCTATTGGCAATGGCAACCAATCACAACTATAATTTGGGAAACTGAAAACACTGTTCTTTCAAGTATTATAACTGGAATATTTTTTTTAGGTTGGCTTATTGTTTTACTTTCTACGTTTATGATTAATCATTTTGAGCTTTTTGGATTAGCCCAAATTTTCGATAATCTAACAAACAAACAAACTGCCAACCCGAAATTTCAAACCAATTATTTATATAAAATTGTTAGACATCCTATAATGCTAGGTTTTATAATTGCCTTTTGGGCAACACCCATTATGACAGTTGGGCATTTACTATTTTCTTTAGTAACCTCTATGTACATTTTTATAGCTGTAAAATATTTAGAGGAAAAAGACCTTCGTAAATTTATTGGAGAAAAATATGAAACGTACCAGAAAGAAGTGCCTATGATTATTCCATTTACTAAAGTGAAAAAATAAAACTATGTATACTTAATTGTTTGTTTTGTGTGCACTCGGAAAATCCTTCGGGTTTTCCTCTGGTTTGTTTTCTTTTACTAACTTCGTTCTAGCCAACGCAACTAATCATGCACGAACACGTTGTCTGGAATTATAAAAAACCACCAATCCAATATCTCAACTTCAAAGAAAATAAGTATCTTCAGCCTCTTGAAACCCAACAAAACATACCTCAAAGGAAAATCAGTTTTCATCGTTTCGTTGCTTGTTATTATTGCAACGGCGCTCACAGTATATGTTACAGGAATCAATTTTCACAGAAGTATCACTTCCAATTTTTATATCTCACTCGGTATTATTGCCGCCACACTGTTTCTGTTTTTAACCTACGGACTGTACAAAGGCGTTCGGATTGCTGACAATTTCCCCAAACTAAAAGATTTTAAAATCCGTGAATGGTTCAGAAATGGAAACGGAACAGTAGGCGACGTACCTGATATAGGTATTGATGTGAGCGATGGCATTGGCGGAGCAATTATTTCTGTTATTCTATGGATGCTGATGTCAATCGTATTGGTGTTTTTGCTCGTCGTACTAGAAACCATCTTTTGGTTTTCACTATTTATGATCCTAGTCATGTTGTATTGGGTATTTTTTAGAGCCATGCGATTGGTCTTTTCAAAAGCGCATCACACACAAAACGATCTCGGATGGTCAACGGTCTACGCGCTTGGCTATACCTTTTTGTATATTGGTTGGATCTTTGGAATTGTATATGCAACGACCGTTTTTAAATAATACCAAACACACTATAAAGTCAAAGTTATGCTATGATCTAACAGCACAGCGGTCTTTTATCTCTTTGTCAGACAACAGTTATCGAAAACTATTACTCTTTCTTAAAAAACTCCCGTATTTCCCCAATTCCATACGGTTTTCCAATGATATGCTTGTCTTTATCTAAGATAAAAAAGGTAGGTGTAGAACTTACATCGTAGCTGTTTCCGATTTCATTGTCCCACTTGTCCAATCCTAAAACGTGAATGAAATCTGGATAAAACGAACTTTCGTTTGCCCAACTTGTGCGTTCGTCTTCCAAGCCAATAGCGATAACTTTAAGCGTGCCTTTTTCTTGTGCTTCCACAAAGTTTTTTAACAATGGAAGTTCTTTTAAACAATGAGAACAGGTACTACTCCAAAATACGATTATATAGTTTTCAGCACCTTCTAATTCGCTTAATTTGTGTGTTTTATTGTCTTTTACCCATGAGAAATCTGGTGCAACTTGTCCATACGACAAACGTTTGTAGGTCTCTAATTTGTCTATCAATACTTGATCGTTCAGTTGTTTTGCTAAGGGAATTAAATATTCATCTGAAATATGATTGGCAATCGCTTCATTTTCCAATACCATCATTTGTTCCCACAATACATTAAATAATGTTTTCTGATAATCCATTGCAACAGGCTTTATTTTTGTAGCGATGACAGCAATATTTTTTTTGTATTCTTCGGTTAATTCTGCGCCTGTAAATTCTTTCAGCGGCAACGCGGTAAAGACATAGTTTGACATTTTATCCGCAATAAAATCGGAGTGTTGTAGTACAGGATTTAGAAAATCAACGTGATCAAAATAGTGTTTTCTGATATGGTCAACCATGACTTCCGGTGCTTCATACGCAGTTGGTGTATACGCACGACTTGCTTTGATAAAGTTTTCTACAATCGTTCCTTGAGCTTCTTTTTCAAAGATTTCTTGTGTATCTGTCAGTGTTTTGAAAATGGCTAAAAATGCTTTTTCATCTGTTTCGCCACTTTGATAAAATTCATTGATTTGTCTTTTTACAGTATTCACACTCGAAAAGTAAGCTGTATTTAGTTTATTTTCTTTCGAAACGGTAAAATCCATTCCTTTTTCATCAAACACAAACGAAATATCTTCTTCGCCGCTGTAAATAAAATCGAAATTCTCAGATTCTTGTGGCATTCCATATACCAAACGATACATACCTTTTTCAGCCGTTGGTTTGAAGGTGTAACTTAATTTTCCATCTACAATTTTCCCATTATCAACATACGCTTGATGCGTTGTTTTCAATTGATAAATAATAAACCAGTCGTAATCTTCCGCAGGAGAAAATGTACCCGACATTGTTTTTTGTGCGTGGATGCACAATGGAATCATATAGAGTATAAAAAGTATTTTTTTAATCATGATGGTTATTTTTAAATAAAATTATTTTAACAACTTCAGTATATTCAATAATTAAGCCAAAGCAAATTACACAATTTTTTCTAGGATGTGTAATGCTTTTTTAACGGATGTAATACGATCAAAAGTAAGCAATAAACGCAAGCCATTGCGGGTTTGTTTTTCCTTCATGGTACAGATCGATGGATTTTTCTGTACAAATTGTAATATGTGTGCAAACGTTGGACTTTGATAAAATTGTGATTGTTGATCTGAAATAAAATAACTAATCAATTTACCTTTTTTAAGAATTATTTTTTCCAATCCGAACTTGGTCGCAAGCCATTTGATACGTACTGAATCTAATAAGGCAACCGCTGGTTTTGGCAATGGACCAAATCTGTCTACAAGCTCACTTTCAAATAGTTGCAATTCTTCTTCGTTTTTTAAGACACTTAATTTGTTGTACAATAACAAGCGTTCAGAAACCGTATTGATGTACGCATCTGGAAATAACAATTCGAAATCCGTATCTATTTGTGTTTCTTTTAGATAGACTTTTTCCTTCTTACTTTCAGTGGCTTCGTATAAATCTTTAAACTCGTTTTCTTTGAGTTCTTCAATCGTTTCGTTGAGTATTTTTTGATAGGTTTCAAATCCGATTTCATTGATAAATCCACTTTGTTCGCCACCTAATAAATCTCCTGCACCACGAATTTCCAAATCTTTCATCGCAATATTGAAACCACTTCCCAACGTAGAAAATTGTTCCAACGCCATAATTCGTTTGCGCGCATCTTGCGTCATGACAGAATCTGGCGGCGTAATGAAATAACAAAAAGCTTTCTTATTGCTTCGTCCCACACGTCCACGCATCTGATGCAAATCACTCAATCCAAAATTATTGGCATTGTTGATAAAAATGGTATTCGCGTTTGGCACGTCCAAACCACTTTCAATAATTGTGGTAGAAACTAGCACATCAAACTCACCATTCATAAAGGCAAGCATGAGTTTTTCGAGTTTCTTTCCATCGAGTTGTCCGTGACCGATTCCTATTCTGGCATCTGGCACCAAACGTTGAATCATACCAGCAACTTCTTTAATATTTTCAATTCTATTGTGAATAAAAAATACTTGTCCGCCACGTTGAATTTCATAACTCACCGCATCGCGAATGGTTTCTTCCGAAAAACGAATGACATGCGTGTCAATTGGATATCTATTTGGCGGTGGCGTAGTAATCACGGATAAATCGCGCGCAGCCATCAAACTAAATTGTAAGGTTCTTGGAATCGGAGTTGCCGTTAACGTTAAGGTATCTACATTTTCTTTGATGGTTTTCAACTTATCTTTTACCGCCACACCAAATTTTTGCTCTTCATCCACAATCAGCAAGCCAAGATCTTTAAATTTCACGGCTTTGTTTACGAGTTGATGTGTTCCAATGACAATGTCTACATTTCCGTTTTCAAGTCCTTTGAGCGCTTCGCTGCGTTGTTTTGCCGATCGGAAACGATTCAGATAATCCACCGTAACTGGCATGTCTTCCAAACGTTCCGTAAATGTTTTATAATGCTGAAATGCTAAAATGGTAGTTGGCACTAAAATGGCAACCTGTTTTCCATTATCAACCGCTTTGAATGCTGCGCGAATCGCTACTTCTGTTTTTCCAAAACCAACATCACCGCAGACCAAACGATCCATAGGACGTTCACTTTCCATGTCTGCTTTTACATCTTGTGTTGCAGTAGATTGATCGGGCGTGTCTTCATAAATAAACGAAGCTTCTAACTCGTGTTGTAAGTAGGTATCTGGACCGTATTGAAATCCTTTTTGCGTACGTCGTTTGGCATATAATTCAATTAAATTATACGCAATATGCTTCACACGTGCTTTGGTTTTTTGCTTGAGTTTTTTCCAAGCGCCCGAACCGAGTTTGTATATTTTTGGCGGTTTTCCGTCTTTTCCGTTGAATTTAGAAATTTTGTGCAGCGAGTGAATGCTGAGGTATAAAATATCGCGTTCGCCATAGATTAACTTGATCGCTTCTTGTTTGACGCCTTCCACATCAATCTTTTTTAATCCGCCAAATTTTCCAATTCCGTGATCAATATGTGTCACATAATCGCCCACTTCCAAATTGGTCAATTCTTTCAGCGTAATGGCTTGCTTTTTGGCATATCCATTTTTCAAGTGAAATTTGTGATAGCGTTCAAAAATCTGATGATCGGTATAACAAACTATTTTATGATCGTGATCGACAAATCCTTGATAGAGTGGAAGCACCACCGTTTTATAATGTACTTTTTGTCCGACATCATCAAAAATATCGTGAAAGCGTTTTGCTTGTTGTTCGCTGACGCAAGTAATATAATTGGTATAGCCTTTTTCGTGATTTTTGTCTAAATCTTCAATCAATAAATCAAATTGACGATTGAATGAAGGTTGCGGGGTTGTATTGAATGCAATAAAAGTGTCCGCTTTTAACAACGGATTCGCGGTCAATTCTACAATTGTATAGTCTAAAAATTGACGTTGCAACAGTTCTTTGGTGCAGAATAATTCTTTGGGTTTGTTATGTTTGATATCTTCAGATAATTCAGCGAAAGCGGAAGTGGCTTTTTTGAATAAGGTCTCAATTTTACCAAACAATAATTCGGTATTTTTAGCAAAAACAATCGTTTTTCCGGGAATGTATTTTAAGAAGCTTTCGCGAGATTCTTGCAGCGCTTTATTTTCAACATTCGGAATAATGCTAATTTTCTTTACCTTTTCTGTAGAAAGTTGCGTTTCCACATCAAACGTACGAATGCTGTCAACTTCATCACCAAAAAATTCAATTCGATATGGTTCGTCATTGGAAAATGAAAACACATCTACAATTCCACCACGAACCGAAAATTCTCCGGGTTCTGTGACAAAATCTACCCGATGAAAATTATATTCAAACAAGGTTTCATTCATAAAATCGATTGACAATTTATCATTCAATGAAACTTTGAGTGTATTTTTCTCCAACTCTTTTCGGGTGACTACTTTTTCAAATAATGCCGCCGGATATGTGACAATTAATGACGGTTTTTTACGTGAGTTAATGCGGTTCAGCACTTCGGCACGCAATAATACATTTGCATTGTCGGTTTGCTCTATTTGATACGGTCTGCGATAACTTCCGGGATAAAAAAGTACATCCGTATCATTCAGTAAATGCTCCAAATCGTTTAAGTAATACGCAGCTTCTTCTTTATCATTTAAAATAAAAATAAACGGCAGGTCACTTTCTTTGAACGCTTCCGAAATGACGAACGATAAACTGGAGCCAGTAAGGTCTTTAATGTGTACTCTTTCTTGATTTTTGGCAATAGCTTTCCTCAATTTCCTAAGTTCAGGAGATTGTTTAAAATGTTGCGAGATTTTAGATATACTCACGCTCATAAAAATTTAGATGCAAATATACTATGCAGCTATTAGATTCAATAGAAATCAGGTTAAAATTTTGCACAAAAAGACGATAGATTATTTATATTTGCAGTACTAAAAATTAAGAAATGTCGATATCAGATTTATATTCAAGTGGATTTCGTGAGCGAAATCAAAGCCATTTTGCAGCCATTGTTCGAGTGGCAATGAGTGACGGCGTAGTTTCAGTAGAAGAGAAAGCTTTTTTAGATAGAATGGCTGGAAATTTAGATATCTCTGAAAGTGATTACAAAGAAATTTTAAAAAATTACAAATTGCATCCTGTAAATCCGCCAACAATGTATAACGAGCGTTTAGAGCGTTTGTATGATTTAGCGCGTATGGTATATGCAGACCATGATTTAGGACCAAAGCAAACCTTAATGTTAGAGCGTTTGGGAATTGGTTTAGGATTTTCTCCAGAAAATGTATCGTATGTAGTGCACAAAGCATTACTGTTAGTGAGTAAAGGTGTCGATGCTGACGATTTTAAAGATGAAATTAAAAATATGAATCGTTAATTAGAACGATCTATAAACCAAAAAAACCGAGCAATTTGCTCGGTTTTTTTGGTTTATGTGTGTTGTCATTCCTGCGAAGGCAGGAATCTAACATCTGAAGAATTGTTACTTTAAATATTTGTAAATTTTCTTCAGTAAGGTTGTTTCGTCAAATGGTTTTTCAATGATATCATTCATGCCCATTTTTTTATACCGTTTTTTGTCGTCATCATATAAATTCGCCGTGATGGCTAAGATGGGAATCGTTTTGCAGTTTTGTACAGGAAGCGAGCGAATCATCTTTGTGAGTTCGTCTCCGTGTGTTCCAGGCATGCGAATGTCCATCAAAATTAAGTCGTATTCATTGTGAATTACACTTTCAATTACATCTTCACCATTGGTAATAATATCTAAAAAGAAATGTCCTTCTTGTGCTAATATTTTTAAAACTGCCATTTGCGCCAGTTCTGAATCTTCTGCAAGTAATATATTGTATTTTTCTTTCGATAAGAAGTTTTTATACTCCATATCTGCTTTGTCTTCTAAAGAGGTGTTTTCTTGATTAATTGGGTATTTAAAGCTGATATTTAGTTTAAATTCGGAACCTACATTTTCTTCACTTTCTACCGTGATTTTTCCATCCATTAATTCAACCAATCCTTTTACAATAGACAAGCCAAGTCCTGTGCCTGAATATTTTTGAGAATTGTGTAATTGTGTAAAACTGTTGAAAATGATATTGAGTTTTTCGGTAGGAATTCCAATCCCAGTATCTTTTATACTAATATTTAAGTTTACTTTACGAGCTCTGCGCTGATTTTCTTGAACAGCAAACGTTACTTTTCCTGAAGTGGTAAATTTGAAAGCATTTTCCAATAAGTTTTCAAAAATTTGCTTGGTGCGTGTTTTGTCACCTTCCAAATATTTTGGAATTTTCTCATCAAAATCGACTTCAAACACAATGTTTTTTTGCTTTGCTTTTACGCTATACGTAAACTCTAGCATTTCAATCAATTTGTGAAAATCAAACAATTCTTCATCAATAGAAAGCTTCCCAACTTCTATTTTAGACATTTCTAAAATATCACCAATCATGTTTTTTAAATGATCTCCTGACGATTTGATCACTTCCACATAATCTTGTTGCTCCGTTGTCATGTTTGTTTTTTGCAATACGGAACAAAATGCAGTGACACCTGTTAGCGGATTGCGCAATTCGTGACTAAAGTTTGCAATGAATGTATTTTTAAAGTCTTCTTTTTCTTTAAGATATTTATTTTTGAGTTCTAAAATTTGCGAATTGATTACCGATTCGTTTCTACTTTGTGCAACTTCTTGATAGTATTCGTAATGATCAGAAAAATCATGAATAATAATCAAGGTTGGTTGCCCATTAGCAAAGGTTTTAAACTCTATATCGCACGTATGTTCTTTTTTATTTTTACTTTCTAAATGAATACAGGTAAACTTAATGTCGTTGTCTTCTTGCGAATCAAAATAAGTAGCAAGTCCTTCAAAAAATGGACTTATGATGCTGATTTCATCTCCCTTTTTAAGTGGAAACAAAACATGATCGCTTTCAATTACTTTTCCTGTTTCGTCAATAGTTATGAACTGTGTTCTAGGATGAAAATACTTTCCTCTGTACGTTTCTAGCATAATTATTATTTCACAAGTTCTTTTGCCAATTTAGTAAATAAGGCGTTTACTTTATCGCCTGTTTTTGCACTCGTAAAAAAGTCGGGTGTTACACCAAAAGAATTTGCATTTTCTTTTAAATATCCTTTGGAAAGTAAGTCTACTTTATTTCCAACAACTTTTAAAGGTGTGTTTGCATATTGATTGGTTAGGTAGGCAATGTCGTCTTCTAAATTCTCATAAGTCGCAGGTCGTGTAACATCAAATACATAGATAAAACCATGTGTTCCGAGTAAATAGGAAGCTCTTGTTTTTTTGATGTCGTCATATCCTTCTAAATCCCAAATAATTAGGGAGACAGTTTCGTCAGGAGCTATTTCGACTTCTTTTTTTAAGATGTGAACTCCGATAGTCACTTTATAATCTGTAGTAAATGTGTTTTCAACAAACTGTCGAATCAACGAGGATTTACCAACACCAAAGTGACCAAGTAAGATTATTTTTTTAGAGGTTTTCATTCGTACTAAAGTAGAATTCTAATTCGTTAGTAATAGCTGTTTCTTGTATTTCGTTTAAGTTATCAAATAAATTCAAGAAATTGTCTGTAAAATTAAAGATTATATCTTGAATTTTATTTTTAAAGATAAGATTATATTCTCCAGAAATTGCAACAGCAATATAAAAAGATACAAAACTCTGAATATGAATGTGATACAATTCGTATTCAATTAATTCTAAATTTTGACTCTTTTCATTAAAAGCATCTTCCACAAAACTCTTAATTGCGGTCAACATTCCAGAAATCATATCTTTATCAATGGTTTCAGTTTTGGTGTATTGTCCAATAAGCATTCCTGAGTTTTTTTCAATCACCAATACTTGTTCTACTTGTGAAATAGACGATAATTGACTCAGCAATAATTCTTCTTCTTTCACGCCGCCAAACCACGATTTGAATTTTCGTTTCCAGCTTTTTGAAGAGAAACTATCTTCCAATTGTTTATTAATACGTTCCGTAAGCAAACTAATTTCTTGTGAAATGTATTTTTTGATCATTTTACCCATAATTGGGTACAAAGCT
Source organism: uncultured Kordia sp. (assembly GCA_964351775.1). Taxonomy (GTDB): domain Bacteria; phylum Bacteroidota; class Bacteroidia; order Flavobacteriales; family Flavobacteriaceae; genus Kordia. The sequence goes on from CAYGPQ010000009.1 coordinate 11,469, forward strand.
TCTACTACTTGATCTTTAGAATTTTTGATTTGCTCAGCAAGAGTTTTTGTAATGGTGGGTCCAAGAGTTTTTGGGATGCTTTTGGTATACGCTTCTAACTTTTCGTCAATAATAGGATTTACCTTGCCTGAAAGATTTTTTTGTTTGTGAATTAAATCTTCTAGCGCTTTAATTTTAGCGTGTATCGATTCCGCATACACACGATCATCCGTGAGTAACAAATCTTTCAGTAATGCTAATTTATCATCTTCCGTCATAAATACACAATAAGATTTATGTTGGATATTATTCCTTTCCTATTTTTTCACCAAGGTTTACCAATAATTGTCCTAACTGTCTTCGATCTACTTTTTTCTCGTCCATATCATCCAATTTATTTTCAATATTGGATTCCAATTCTGTAATTCGAATGTTTAAGTCAGTGCTTAGATTGTCAATATTTTGAATCAATTCAGAACGAACTTCCTCAATCAATGTTTCTAATGCTTTCTTTTTGGCAAGAATGTCATTTTTGATATTGTCAAACTCAGAATTATAGGCTTGAATGTTTTCTCCAAAAATTAAATTCTTGATTGCTTCAATCTTAGTAGATGGATCTGCAAAATTAGGATTTGCGTGCTCAGCATCGGTGGTATTTTTACCTTTTGTTGCCATTTAGAAATATTTTAGTGTACATGGGTTTCACACAAATGTAGTAATTTTTGCGAAAGTGTGTACTTTTCCTATGAGTTCTTCATAAACTCTTTGGCTTTTTCTACCATTTTACGGCTTCCACAGAAGATGGGAACACGCTGGTGTAACTCCGTTGGTTTGATATCCATAATGCGTTGAAAGCCGTCCGTAGCAAGTCCGTTCGCTTGTTCCGCTAAATATGCCATAGGATTACATTCGTACAATAAACGGAGTTTCCCGTTGGGCGCTTTGGAAGTTTGCGGATAAATATAAATTCCGCCTTTAATCAAATTTCTATGGAAATCAGACACTAACGAACCTATATAACGTGATGTATACGGTCTGTCACCTTCTTCTTCCTGACAATATTTTATATATTTTTTTACACCTAATGGAAAATGGGCATAATTACCTTCGTTGATAGAATAGATGATTCCTGTTTCTGGAAATTGCATATTTGGATGCGATAAGTAAAAGGTTCCAATTGCAGGATTTAGTGTAAAACCGTTGACGCCATGTCCTGTAGAATATACCAACATCGTAGACGTTCCATAAATTACATAACCAGCAGCTACTTGTTTATTTCCTTCTTGCAGAAAATCTTCTAGTTGCACAGGTGTTCCAACAGGTGTAACTCTTCTATAAATAGAAAATATAGTTCCTACAGAAACATTCACATCAATATTGGAAGAACCATCTAACGGATCCATCAAAACGACATATTTATTCTGATTATTTTCATCCAAACTATTAATAGCGATAAAATCATCATTTTCTTCAGAACCAATTCCGCAAACAATATTTCTATTAATTAAGGTTTGAATAAACTTTTCATTGGCGTATACATCAAGTTTTTGTTGATCTTCACCTTGAATATTTGTTTCGCCAGCTGCGCCAATAATATCAACTAAACCAGCTTTGTTTACTTCGTGATTTACAACTTTTGCCGCTAGTCGAATCGAATTGATCAATCTGGAAAGTTCTCCAGAAGAATACTTAAATTCTTCCTGATTCTCAATAATAAATTCTCCTAACGTTTGATTTTTTTTAGCCATTTTGTTCTAGGTTGTTTCTCAGATCACAAATATCGATAATTTTGTAAAACTATAACGTTTTCGTAGAAATTATAATTTTATGCTTGTTACCTTTGTGTAAACATTTCCAAAATATGAAGTATACTATCCGTAAAGCAACTATAACTGATGTGCATGATATTTTTAGATTGATTGAAGAATTAGCCATTTTTGAAAAAGAACCAGCAGCTGTTATTACGACACCAGAAATGCTTCTAAAAGATGGTTTTGGAACTGCGCCAAAGTTTCATTGCTTTGTAGCAGAATCGCCAGACGAAATTGTTGGAATTGCATTAGTATACATGCGGTATTCTACATGGAAAGGTGAAGTATTGCATTTGGAAGATTTAATTGTGAGTGAAAAAGCTCGCGGAGAAGGAATTGGAAGTTTGCTATTGACAGAAGTTATCAAATACGGAAACCGTTTAGGTGTCAAACGAATCAGTTGGGAAGTGTTGGATTGGAATACGCCAGCCATCGACTTTTACGAACATATTGGCGCAAACGTGATGCGCGATTGGCATGTAGTGCAATTAGATGCACAAGGAATTGAAAATTATTTGGCGAAAAAGTAATTGGGAATTATAAATGTAAAATGCTAAATTTTAAATATAAAACGAAGTTGATAATTTATATTTAAGTTTTATCATGAAAAATCATAAATCGTCAATCAAAATGTCACTTCGAGCGCAGTCGAGAAGTACTTGAGAAACGAATTTATATTGAAAAAAGAACAACAATAAACACGATGAAAATATTCAAATTTGGTGGTGCATCCGTAAAAGATGCCAATGGAGTTACAAATCTTGTAAAAGTATTGCAAGAAGTTGGTTATGACCATACACTGATTGTCGTTTCCGCAATGGGAAAAACCACCAACGCCATAGAAGAAGTGATTAAAAATTATTTTGAAGAAAGCAAGGAATTACAAGCTTCTATTCAAGAAATTGCCAAATATCATAATGAAATTCTACTGGATTTATTCCCAAATGAACAGCATCAAATTTTTAAAGATGTCAAAAAGTTATTTGAAGAAATGCAAGGTTTTTTAGGTAGAAACAAATCACCTGATTATGGCTATGTATACGATCAATTGGTATCGTTTGGCGAATTAATTTCTACAAAAATTATCAGTGCTTATCTCAATAGTATTTCGCTTGAAAATACGTGGTTGGATGTTCGCGAACTCATCAAAACAGACACAAGTTATCGTGATGCATCGGTAAATTGGGAAGTAACGCAGCAAAACATCAAGCAACATGTAAATGTGAACAAACTCAATATTACGCAAGGTTTTATTGGAAGCGATCCAAATAATTTCACGACTACATTGGGTAGAGAAGGATCGGATTATACAGCGGCAATTTTTGCGTATTGCTTAAATGCCGAAAGTGTGACCATTTGGAAAGATGTTCCAGGAGTTTTAAATGCAGATCCGCGTTATTTTGAAAACGCACAACTCTTACACAAAATTTCGTATCGAGAAGCCATTGAACTTGCATTTTATGGCGCTTCGGTCATTCATCCAAAAACATTACAACCGTTACAACGGAAGGAAATTCCATTATTTGTAAAATCGTTTTTAAATCCAAAAAATGATGGAACTGCGGTGACTAAAGGAATGGGAATTACACCAAACATTCCATGTTTTATTGTCAAAAAAAATCAGGTGTTAATTTCACTTTCTTCCTTAGATTTTTCATTCATTGTAGAAGAAAATATCAGCGAAATTTTCAAACTATTACACGACTGTAAAATGAAAGTGGATGTCATTCAAAACTCAGCCATTAGTTTTTCGGTATGTGTAGATAATAAGTTCAACAATCTAGAAAAATTACTCAATACATTGCGTTCAAAATTCAAAGTAACACACTATGAAAATGTGTCTTTATACACCATACGACACTTTACAGAAGCCGCCATTGCAGGATTACAAAAAGAAAAAGAAATTTTATTGGAACAACGCGCAGAGCAAACCATTCAGCTAGTTGTGAAATAAATAAAATAAATTAAGGTTGTTTTCCTATATTTGTAATTCGCCTCTAAAATAAATATATGGGATTGGTAACTGCTAAAGAAGTTGCAAAAGCTATTAAATTAGACAAATACGGCTTTATTGGAACCTTCATTGGTTGGATTCTGATGAAAGTATTGCGCATATCCAAAATAAACAAAGTCTATGACAAGCATAAGGGTCTCAAAGATTTAGAGTTTTTAAATGCACTATTGGATGAATTTCAGATTAAGTTTGAAATTCCAGAGGAAGATTTAAAACGGCTACCCAAAGATGGCGCATACATCACTATTTCCAATCATCCACTTGGAGGAATCGATGGCGTTTTATTGTTGAAATTAATGTTAGAGCAACGATCCGACTATAAAATCATTGCAAATTTCCTGTTACAACGAATAGATCCGATAAAGTCATACATCATGCCTGTGAATCCTTTTGAAGATCACAAAGAGGCCAAATCAAGTTTGGCAGGTTTCAAACAATCAATTATGCACTTGCGCGAAGGAAAACCATTAGGGATTTTTCCAGCGGGAGAAGTTTCCACCTATAAAGATGGACGATTAATTGTAGACAAACCTTGGGAAGAATCCGCTATGAAACTTGTGAAAAAGGCGAAAGTTCCAGTAGTTCCCATTTATTTTCATGCAAAAAACAGTCGTATTTTTTACAGACTTTCAAAAATTAGTGATACGTTCCGAACGGCAAAATTGCCCTCTGAAGTATTGACACAAAAAAATAGAGTGATTAAAGTACGAATTGGGAAACCCATTTCCGTTGCTGCGCAAGAAGAACACGAAAGCTTAGAAGAATTTACAGAATTTTTGCGTAAAAAGACCTATATGTTGTCTAACACGTACGAAAAGCAAAACTTACTAAGTAAAGTGCCAACTTCGTTAAAAATTCCAAAACCACCCAAAGATATCATCACGCCAGTTTCTTCAGAATTGATTTGGGAAGAAGTGAACAACTTATCAAAAGATCATCACTTATTAACCAGTAAAAACTATCAGGTTTTTTTAGCGGAAGCATCAGAAATCCCTAATGTATTACGTGAAATTGGAAGACTGCGTGAAATTACATTCCGAGAAATCGGTGAAGGAACCAATAAAGCCATTGATTTAGATCAGTTCGACTATTATTATCATCACATGTTTTTGTGGGATAGTGAAGCAAAACAATTAGTTGGTGCTTACCGAATGGGCTTGGGAAGTCAGATTTATGCAAATCATGGAATTGATGGTTTCTATCTACAAGATTTATTTCGTTTTGAACCAGAATTACACAAAATGATGAGCGAATCCATTGAAATGGGAAGAGCTTTTATCATTAAAGAATATCAGCAAAAACCAATGCCATTATTCTTGTTGTGGAAAGGAATTGTGCATACTACATTGCGCCATCCAGAACACAAATATCTCATTGGTGGCGTGAGCATTAGCAATCAATTTTCAAACTTCTCTAAATCACTCATGATTGAGTTCATGAAATCGCACTATTACGATCCATACATTGCACAATATATTCATCCGAAAAAAGAATTTAAAGTCAAACTAAAAGATGCTGATAAAGACTTTATTTTTGATGAAACAGAAGCCGATTTGGTAAAGTTTGACAAAATCATTGATGAACTCGAACCAGGGCATTTGCGTTTGCCAGTGCTGATTAAAAAGTACGTAAAACAAAACGCGAAAGTAGTTGCTTTTAATGTAGATCCGCTATTTAATAATTCAGTAGATGGATTGATGTACATACGCATTGCCGATCTTCCTGAAAGTACTGTAAAACCTGTGATGGAAGAATTTCAAGCAGAATTAGAACGCAGATTAAGTGATAACGAAGAAGAATAAAATAATACATTCACACGTATATTTTCAATACAATTAACTCCATGCGAATAATATCATACAACGTAAACGGAATTCGTGCAGCGATGAAAAAAGGATTCCTAGAATGGCTGCAACAAGCAAATCCAGATGTGATTTGTTTACAAGAAATAAAAGCGCAAAAAGAACAGCTCGATTTAGCAGATTTTGAAGCTGCGGGTTACAAATACAACTATTGGTTTAGTGCACAAAAAAAAGGCTACAGTGGTGTTGCTATTTTGTGTAAAGAAGAGCCAAAAAATGTGGTGTATGGAACAGGAATTGAAACGATGGATTTTGAAGGTCGCAACTTGCGGGTAGATTATGATACTATTTCCATCATGAGCATGTATTTGCCTTCTGGAACAAATGATGATCGTTTGAATTTCAAGTTTCAGTATATGGATGACATCAAAGAATATTTGACAGCATTACGAAACGAATTGCCAAACTTGGTGGTTTGTGGCGATTATAACATCTGTCATGAAGAAATTGACATTCACAACCCAAAAATGAAAGGCGTTTCAGGATTCTTGCCAGAAGAACGCGCATGGATTGGAAGTTTTATCGATAGCGGATTCATTGATTCGTTCCGTCATCTCAACAAAGAACCGCACCATTACAGTTGGTGGAGTTACCGCGCAAATTCGCGCAACAACAACAAAGGTTGGCGCATCGATTACAATATGGTCAGCGAACCACTAAAGGAAAACATTACCAGAGCAACCATTTTACCCGAAGCCAAACATTCGGATCATTGTCCTATTTTGGTGGAGGTAGAAGTGTAATGTTCACTTCGAGAAAGCCTCAGTGAACATTTCGGTCTGGCTGTGTCACATCGAGCGCAGTCGAGATGCAGCATCTCACAAAGAGCTCAAAAAAAGGGGCTATTCTTAATGTTAAATTGAAAAAGAAATACTAAAAATGAAATATACAACGCTACCAAAAACAGACATAAAAATTAGTAAAATTTGTTTAGGAACGATGACGTGGGGAAACCAAAACACGGAAGCCGAAGGCCATGAACAAATGGATTACGCCTTTGCACAAGGTGTGAACTTTTTTGATACTGCCGAATTATATCCAGTGCCAGCAACCGCAGAAACGTATGCGGAAACCGAACGCATTATTGGAAATTGGTTCAAAAAAACAGGAAACCGTGACAATATTGTGTTGGCTTCCAAAATTGCAGGGCCAGGTGATTATACAGCACATATTAGAACGAATGGTTTTAAGCCAGCAGCCATCAAAGATGCAGTTGAAAATAGCTTGAAACGTTTGCAAACCGATTATATAGATTTATACCAATTACATTGGCCAGAACGTCAAGCAAACTTCTTTGGGCAACGCGATTATAAACACAATCCAAATGATCCTTGGGAAGATAATTTTAACGAAAGTCTACATGCGTTAGATGCGATGATCAAAGAAGGGAAAATTCGTCAAGTTGGAATCTCTAATGAAACGCCTTGGGGAACCATGCGCTATTTGGAAGAATCTAAAAAAGGATTGCCAAGAATGATTACCATTCAAAATGCGTATTCACTTTTGTGTAGAAGTTTTGAAACGAGTTTGGCAGAAGTTGCTATGCGCGAAGAAATAGGTTTATTGGCCTATTCGCCGCTTGGTTTTGGTGTCCTTTCGGGAAAATACTTAGGCGGAAAATTGCCTGCAGAAGCACGATTAACCTTATTTCCACGCTTTGCACGTTACAGCGGAAAAGAAGCGACAGAAGCTACGCAACAATACTTTGACTTAGCTCAAAAACACGGTTTGAGTTTGCCGCAAATGGCGTTGGCGTTTATCAATCAACAACCATTTTTGACAGCAAATATCATTGGAGCTAGTAAAATGGAGCAACTCAAGGAAAATATTGCCAGCATTGATCTTAATTTGTCACAAGAAGTCATTGATGACATTAACGCGATTCATAGTAGCATTCCGAATCCGGCACCGTAAATAATAAGACCGCTATCGCTGTTAGAATTGAGACGCGCTTCACTTCGATAGCTTCGATAGGTATTTTCAATCAAAATGCATTTTGATTTCAATAATGCTCAGTGCGAGTGCTTTTGGGTTGCTTTGCTCTTAGACTGTAGACCGCTATCGTTGTTAGAAAGATTCGAACATTGAGCGGAGTCGAAATGTGTATCGAGAAGTAATTTTACTAGAAATAAAAAAAGGGAACTGATATAAAATCAAATTCCCTTTTCTTGGTTTTTTAGGTAATCTTACAAAGATAATAACTTTACAATGTGTTTATTTATTGTTTAGTCTCATAAAAGTGTGTATTTGAATCTTTCAATTAAATTTTAGAACAAGTGCGAAACCAACTCTTCAATTTTTGAAATCAATACAATGTTTATGTTGGTTTTTTGAAGTGATATTTTATTGTATTTGGATGCAAAAAATGTAGTAAAGCCCAATTTTTCAGCTTCTAAAATTCGTTGATCAATTCTGCTTACAGGACGAATTTCTCCTGCCAATCCAATTTCCGCAGCAAAACAATTGGTCTTGGAAATTACTTCATCTTCATTACTCGATAAAATCGCCGCAACTACCGCCAAATCAATCGCAGTGTCATCAATACTAATTCCGCCAGTGATATTTAAAAAGACATCTTTAGCTGCCAATTTAAAACCAGCTCTTTTTTCTAAGACAGCCAACAACATATTCAAACGTTTGGCATTATAACCTGTAGAGCTTCGCTGTGGCGTTCCGTAAACCGCAGTGCTGACCAATGCTTGAATTTCAATCATTAACGGACGTGCGCCTTCTAAGGTAGCTGCAATGGCAGTTCCGCTGAGTTCATCTTCATTTTTAGAAATCAAAATCTCAGACGGATTGCTCACTTCGCGTAAACCATCGGATAACATTTCGTAAATACCAAGTTCAGAGGTAGAACCAAAACGATTTTTTAGCGAACGCAAAATACGATATACATGATTTCGATCGCCTTCAAACTGTAAAACAGTGTCTACCATGTGTTCCAAAATTTTTGGTCCAGCTATGTTTCCATCTTTTGTAATGTGACCAATTAATAACACTGGCGTACCACTTTCTTTGGCAAATTTGATGAGTTCCGTAGTACATTCTCTAATTTGAGAAATGCTTCCCGCAGACGATTCAATATAATCAGAATGCAGAGTTTGAATGGAATCAATAATGACAATATCGGGTTCAATTTCTGCAATTTGCTTGAAAATATTTTGCGTTTTTGTTTCGGTCAACACAAAACAATTGGAGTTTTTTTGACTGATGCGTTCTGCACGCATTTTTATTTGCTTCTGACTTTCTTCTCCAGAAACATATAAGGTTTTATACGGTAATTTTAAAGAAATTTGGAGTAATAAGGTGCTTTTTCCAATCCCAGGTTCGCCTCCTAAAAGAATCAACGATCCGGGCACAATTCCACCACCTAACACTCTGTCCAATTCTTGATCGGACGTTGGCATGCGTTTTTCTGAGTTTGAACTTATTTCATGAATCAATGTAGGTTTTGAAACACGCGAAACCCCTTTTTCTTGTTTTTGCCAATTGGCTTTTACTTCTTTTTGAATGACTTCTTCCACAATGGTATTCCACTGTTTACAAGAAGAACATTGTCCTTGCCATTTTGCGAATTGCGATCCGCAGTTTTGACAGAAAAAGGTTGTTTTTACTTTTGCCATATTACCAACCGAAGTCTTGTTTTATTTTAGCTGCTTTGTCGAGCATTAAATCTTTCGTGATAAAGTCTATTGCGTTCATGCTAAAACCATTTTGGTACATGCGCAATGCCTTTTTTGGTTTTCCAGTTTTTTCTAAGTATTCTCCCATAAAAAAGTGGAATAATGCAGTATCAGGATATTCTTTTTTAGCAAGTTTAGCCAGTAGTTCTAGATCTTCATCATTTATTTTTGTTTTGCGAACTGCGGAATAAATTGCCATGAAATCATTGACAGAAACGCGTTTTTCAAAGCCAAAAAGATTTTTAATAGTTTCGTATTTGTCGTTCAAATATAGATACGGCGACGTACTTAAGGTTGAAATTTTCTCTTTGTATTCTTTGACGCTGATTGGGCGATAGATAGAAAATATTTGACTCATCGCTCTTGGAATTGCTTGCACGGCTAATGAGTTGTGATTGGCTTCTGTAAAATCGTCATAGTAGTAAAAGATATTTTCGTTTTTGATTGCGCTTAGCGAAGTATGTAACGCTCTAATTCTTTGTGCATCATTTTTATTGTCTTCTTCGGCAGTAGCCAAATAATAGAATTTTTTTGTTTCAAACTCCGTCAAACGTGTTGCGATACGTTCTTCCATTTTTGGTGCAAATGATGGGCTTAAATTGATGTAAGCATCAAACAATGGCACTTCTTTGAATAGGTAATAGTTTGCAAAATTTGCGGTTAAATCGTGTCCGACAATCATTTTAAAATTTGCGGTAGTGTAATTTTTTTCTACAAAGGGAATTAATTCCATTCCGATGAACTCAAAAAATTGTGTTCCTTTATCTTTGGGAAGTCCATTATCATCATCATACATACAATCGCGGTCACGATCTTCCATTTTATATTGATTTACTCCAACCACAATACATTCAGGCATTTCGTCCCAATAACTATAATAGCGCATATTGGCTACAACGCTTTCAAACAGATAATGTGCATCTAGTACAACAATAATTGGATATACTTTTTCGTCCGAATATCCTTCTGGAATATACAGTTGGATGTCGCGCGTTTCATTTAGTTTCTTTGAGGTTAATTTTTCAATTTTAGTTTGTGCATTCGTGAGACTAAAAGACACAAATGCCACAAGTAGCATGATATACTTTTTCATGGTAATGATAGGTTAATTTAGACGAGCAAGTTAAAGATTATTTTTTGCTATTAAAAATAGGTAAATAAAGAAAGGATAATCCGCCCATAATTATAATCATTAAGGTTTGCGATGACCACATAATCCAGCCAAATGCTTCACTTGGAACTTTTGCCAATCCAAATAGTGAAAACGCACCAGCTACGGCAATTGGATATAAGCCAATTCCGCCATTGGTAGCGGCAATACTAAAGCTTCCGGCAATAAATCCAATTAAAATGGCGCCCGCAGGAACTTTTCCTTGTAAATCTTCTACAGAAAGTATGGTTACGTAAAACATGAGTATATACATAGCCCAAATAAAAAGCGTGTGGAATATAAATCCCCATTTGTTTTTCATTTTTAAAATACTTGTGGCTCCTTCGTAAATTCCTAAGATGAAGTTCTTGATTTTTAACGCAACACCTTTTTTGGCTTTTTTGATGAAAATAATCAATCCAATTCCGCCAATGAGTACAATGGCTGATAAGATGATAATTTTTGTTGGATTGAAGTTTTTTACGAGTAAATTCCAAATGAAATCAAACTGAATAAAAAGTGTTGCTGTGATTACAAATACCATAATGATAAGATCGGCAACGCGTTCGGCTACAATGGTTCCAAATCCTTTTTCAAAAGGAATATCTTCATAGTTTGTTAATGTGAGTGCGCGTAATGCTTCCCCGGATCTTGGAATTCCTAAGTTTGCCAAATAGGCAATAAAGACCGCCATAATACTATTTGGGTACTTTGGCTTATAACCCATAGGTTCAAGCATGTATTGCCAACGATAGGCTCTGGATAAATGACTTAGAATTCCAAAGAAAACACCCAATGCAATCCAATAATAATTGGCTTTCTTAAAATGGTCTATAAGTTCGTCTAAAGGGGTTTTGGACAGTGAGTACCAAACTAAAAATACTCCCAAAAAAAGAGGGAGCATGATTTTAAGTGTTTTTGATACGGATATTTTCAATTATGTAAGTGTGTTATCTGCTTCGTTAGGAAAAACTAATGCGGGTTTAAATTGTTTTGCTTCTTCAATGTGCATCATTGCGTATGTAATGAGGATCAATACGTCTCCTTTAGCAACTTTACGTGCTGCGGCACCGTTGAGGGTAATTTCTCCGCTTCCTCTTGGTCCTGGAATTGCATATGTTTCAAGGCGTTCGCCGTTGTTATTGTTTACAATTTGAACCTTTTCTCCTTGTATAATGTTAGCAGCATCCATAAGATCTTCATCAATAGTGATGCTTCCGATATAGTTTAAATCAGCTCCTGTGACTTTTACTCTATGTATTTTAGATTTTACTACGTGTATTTGCATGGGGCAAAGTTAATGATTTTAAAGTTTTTAATTCAATGCTATGTTGTCAATTAGTCGAATGTTTTCGATAAAAGCAGCAATGAACACCCGATACGTTTCGTTTTTAGATTTTCGTTTGACTGTTTTCAAGTTTTTAATATTAGCAATTTCAACGTATTCCAAGGTGAATAGCGGATGTTTACTGAACTGATTTTGAACCCATTCTTTTACTTGCAAAGCACTTTTTGTGCCAAACTTTTTCTTTGCTTCTAAAAGTGTTTTATAAATAAAGGCACTTTCTTTTTTTGCATGATCGGACAGGCGTTGATTTCGAGAACTCATTGCTAATCCTGAAGCTTCTCGGAATATTTCACAACCGATCACATTTACAGGTAATTTATATTTTGAAGCTAGCTTTTTGACAATCATTAGTTGTTGAAAATCTTTTTCTCCAAAATACGCATTGTCTGGTGTAATAATTTCAAAAAGACGTTTTACAATAGTTCCAACACCATCAAAATGACCCGTTCTAAACTTTCCTTCCATTTCAAATTCGAGTCCATTAAAACTAAAATTTTCAGCATTTATGTCCGAATTGTAGATATCTTCGACACTTGGTGCGTATACAAACACCTTTTTTCCTAAAGTTTTTAGGAGCGCTACATCAGCGTCTAAAGTCCGAGGATATTTATCCAAATCCGAAGCATTGTCAAATTGTGTTGGATTTACAAAAACACTAACACATACAATATCATTGTCAGTCATAGCGTTCCTTACAAGCGATAAGTGTCCTTTGTGCAATGCGCCCATAGTGGGCACAAAACCAATAGTTTTACGTTCATTTTTTTGTGTTTCAACAAAAGCTTTTAGTGTGTTTTGAGTATAGTATATAGTCATTTTGGAAAAAATTAACAGCCTGCAAACATAATATATTACTGTTAATCTGCATAATTTTTGTAATTTTGCATGTTTTACGCTTAATTATAAAGGAAAAGTATTTTTATGAATAATAAAAGAGTCTTATACGTTTCATCCGAGGTTGTACCCTATTTGCCAGAAACAGAAATTTCATCAATGTCGTTTGAAGCACCAAAAATGGTCAACAGCAAAGGTGGTCAAATAAGGATATTTATGCCGCGTTTTGGAAACATCAATGAACGAAGACATCAATTGCACGAAGTAATCCGTTTATCTGGAATGAACTTGGTAATTAATGATATGGATATGCCATTAATTATTAAAGTTGCCTCTATTCCAAAAGAAAGAATACAGGTATACTTTATTGATAATGAAGAATACTTTAAGCGTAAAGCTACATTTACGGATGAAGACGGGAATTTATTTCCAGATAATGATGAACGCGCCATTTTCTTTGCAAAAGGCGTTATAGAAACCGTTAAAAAACTCAATTGGGCACCAGATATCATCCATGTTCATGGTTGGATGGCTGCATTATTGCCCTTATACTTAAGAAAGTATTACAAAGACGAACCATTGTTTACAGATAGTAAAATAGTTACTTCTGTGTACAAACAAGAATTTGAAGGAACTTTAGATAAAGAAATGCTAAAGAAAATCAAATTTGATAATATTGGTGATGGTAATGTGGAAATATTAGCTGAACCAAACTACTCTAACCTTCTAAAAGTTGCTGTGGATCATTCGGATGCCGTAGTAATTGCATCTGAGGAAATTCCTGCTGATGTTCGAGAATATCTCACCGGTCTTGACAAACCCGTTCTTGAATATAAAAACAGTGAAGAATTTGCCGATGCATACACAGATTTTTATAATACAAAAGTTTTAAATTTAGGTTAACAGATTATTTATGAACAGATTTAAGAAGACACTCACAGGTGCCTCAGCTATCCTATTAATGGTGCTAGGTTTTGTTGCTTGTGACGATGATTTTAGTACAGTTGGAGGCGAAATTATTGAAAACAATAATTTCTCAACAGATTTATTTTCAGAAACAATTATTCAGGCTTATAACAAGCGATTGAGTCCAGTGCAAACAAATGGATTGCCTGTGTACCAATTAGGAAAAAATGATGATCCCGTATTTGGAACCACATTTTCAAGCCTTACCGTACAGGCAAGTTTAGTAGCCGGAACAGAAGATCCTGAATTCGGAGACAAGAGTCAAGCCGAAGAAGATGCAGATTTAACAGATTTTGAAGAAAATGAAACGGTAACCGAAGTTTGGTTACATATTCCGTTTTTTAGTACGCGAAGCCTTAATGATGATAATGAAATTGAAGTAACCGTAGATTCATTATACGGAAACTTAGATGCAACTTTTACATTACGTGTAGAAGAACTTACGTATTACTTACGAAATGTTGATACTGATGGAAATCCACAAGCGTATTTTTCTGATGAAGATTATTCAGGTTCAACAGGAGCGTTGCTTTACGAAGATACAGCATTTAAGATCGATCAAGAAGAAGTTGAGGTGATCCTCACTGATACCAATGGAGATCCAGTATTTGATGAGGCTGGAGAGGAGATAATTGAAGAAACATTGACACCAAGAATTCGTGTGCCTTTAGATGTGGCGTTCTTTCAAAATCGAATTATTGACAATGAAGGAAGTATCAAACTATCAAATAATAATGTTTTTAGAGCAGAAGATTTATTTAGAGGGTTGCATATAACAACGGAAAATGCGGAAGCATTAATGTTGTTAGATTTTCAAAATGCAACGATTCAAATCAACTACGTATATCAAAAAACAGAAACACAAGGGAATACAGATCCTGCTGACGATGAAGCAGTGGCAGAGAAAGCGTCATTTTCACTAAGCTTGTCTTCTGCAAACATTGTAAATTCATTCTCAACACCTAATTTTACGCCAACGGATGTTGAAGCAACTCAAGAAAATTTATATCTCAAAGGAGGAGAAGGTTCGATGTCAATTATTGAACTTTTTGGGCCAGATACAGATGGAAATGGTGTGGCAGATCAATTAGAAGAAATTAGAGAAAACGGATGGATTATCAACGATGCAAATTTAGTATTCTATGTAAATAACAATCTTCAAGTAACAGGTGCTACTGATCCACAACGTATATATTTATATAATTTGGACGATGCAATTCCATTACAAGATTATCTTATAGATCAAACTGTAAATCCAACAGCACCTTCTTTGTCAAAAGCAATTCATGGAGGAATCTTAGAGCGTGATGATGCAGGAAATGCAACTCGATATAAAATTCGATTAACGGAACATATGAATAACGTTATACGAAGAGATACAATGAATGTTAAATTTGGATTAGTTTCCTCTTCTGATATCCGTATTATTTCAAATGGACAAGTGCAAACAGCAGGTTCAGAGTTTGATTTTGTTCCAACGATTTCAATCATGAATCCATTTGGAACTGTATTGCATGGAAGTACACCAGCTACACCAGAAGACAAACGATTGAAGCTTGAAATATTCTATTCAATCCCAGAAAGCAATTAATATCAATACTTAAGAAAAAATTATGTGCGGAATCGTAGGTTATATAGGTCACAGAGAAGCGTATCCTGTGGTATTAAAAGGTTTAAAAAGACTTGAGTACAGAGGATATGATAGTGCAGGTGTTGCTATATACGATGGTAAAAACATCAAACTATCTAAAACAAAAGGAAAGGTTGTCGATTTAGAAAATCGAATAAAAAACGAGATTACAGTTGATGGAACTTTAGCAATTGGTCACACACGTTGGGCTACACATGGTGAGCCAAATGATGTAAACTCGCATCCACATTATTCTAACTCTGGAGAATTAGTAATTATTCACAATGGAATTATTGAAAATTACGATCCATTAAGACAAGAGTTAATCAATAGAGGATATCACTTTAATTCTGATACAGATACAGAAGTATTGGTCAACTTAATTGAAGATGTAAAGAAAAATGAAAATGTAAAACTTGGGAAAGCAGTTCAAATTGCCTTAAACCAAGTGGTAGGAGCATATGCAATTGCAGTGTTTGATAAAAGTAAGCCAGACGAAATTGTGGTGGCTCGTTTAGGAAGTCCTTTAGTTATTGGAGTTGGAGAAGATGAATTTTTCATTGCATCTGACGCGTCTCCTTTTATTGAATATACAAACAATGCTATTTATTTGGAAGATGAAGAAATGGCAATTGTACGAAGAGGTAAGAAAGTGAAAGTTCGTAAAATTAAAGATGATTCTTTAGTAGATCCGTACGTTCAAGAATTACAATTAAACTTAGAGCAGATTGAAAAAGGTGGTTACGATCACTTTATGTTGAAAGAAATATATGAGCAGCCACGCGCAATATTAGATACGTTTAGAGGAAGAATGTTATCCAATCAGGGCATTATTAGAATGGCTGGAATTGATGATAATATTGAAAAATTCCTAAATGCAAACAGAATCATTATTGTTGCTTGTGGAACTTCATGGCATGCAGGATTGGTTGCTGAATATGTGTTTGAAGAATTGACAAGAATTCCTGTTGAAGTAGAATACGCTTCTGAATTTAGATACAGAAATCCAGTAATCAATCAAAATGATATCATCATTGCCATCTCCCAATCAGGCGAAACTGCGGATACCTTAGCAGCGATTAAGTTAGCTAAAAGCAAAGGAGCATTTGTATTTGGAGTTTGTAATGTAGTAGGTTCGTCAATTTCAAGAGAAACAGATGCAGGTGCATATACACATGCAGGTCCAGAAATTGGAGTAGCTTCTACAAAAGCATTTACAACGCAAATTACGGTATTAACGTTAATTGCGTTAAAGTTAGCGCAGAAAAAAGGAACCATCTCTACGTCTGAATTCCATACGTACTTATCCGAAATGGACGCAATTCCGGCGAAAGTTGAAAAAACATTGCAGTCAGATAAACATGTAAAAGCAATTGCAAGTATTTATAAAGATGTTTCCAACTTCTTATACTTAGGTAGAGGATACAACTTCCCAGTAGCATTAGAAGGCGCTCTAAAATTAAAAGAGATTTCATATATTCATGCTGAAGGATATCCAGCAGCTGAAATGAAGCATGGGCCAATCGCATTAATTGATGAGCAAATGCCTGTTGTTGTTATTGCAACTCGTAAAGGACATTATGACAAAGTAGTAAGCAATATTCAAGAAATAAAATCTAGAAAAGGAAAAATCATTGCAGTTGTTATGCAAGGCGATAAAAGCATCAAGAAAATTGCAGATTATGTCATTGAAATTCCTGAAACTTTAGAACTGTTAACTCCCTTATTAACAACTATCCCACTACAACTATTGTCGTATTATATCGCAGTAATGCGTGATTGTAATGTGGATCAGCCAAGAAACTTGGCAAAATCGGTAACAGTAGAATAATACATAAAATATCGATGCTTTTTTTAGAGATATCTCAAAAAAGTGTATATTGTTCTCATAATAACTAAACCAAAAGACTTATGAGAGCATATCTATCCATCTTAGCTATGTTGGTTTGTGCCGGACTATTTGCACAAACCAATGTTAGCGGAAAAGTTGTTGATGGCAGTAACAACCCTATTCCAGGCGTAAATATCATCGTAGTGGGATCTTCTACAGGAACAATTACTGACTTTGATGGTAATTTTAAACTAAAAGTAAATCAACAACCACCTTTTAAAATCCAAGCAAGTAGTATTGGATTTGAAACTACAACAATTGACATCACTAAAGACAATGAAGATGTTACAATTACATTACCAGAAGGAACAGAACTAGACGAAATTGTATTATCAGCCTCTAGAACACCTGAAAGAATTCGAGAATCCCCAGTAACTGTGGAGCGAATGGATTCTAGAGACATCAAAAACGCATCTGCACCAACGTACTATGATGCCTTAGAAAACCTAAAAGGTGTGGATATAAATACAAATAGTTTAACCTTCAAATCTGTAAACACAAGAGGTTTTGCCACGTTTGCTAATACTCGATTCATGCAATTGGTTGACGGAATGGATAACTCTTCACCAGCATTAAACTTTGCTTTAGGAAACTTACTAGGAATGTCTGAACTAGATGTAGAAACGGTAGAATTGCTACCAGGAGCATCTTCAGCATTATACGGAGCAAATGCATTCAACGGAATCATGTTTATGCGAAGTAAAGATCCTTTCAAAAAACAAGGAATTAGTTTCTATGCAAAAACAGGAATGACTTCTTCTGAAAATGCAGGAGACAATACTGTTATTGATTTCGGAATAAGAGCAGCACATGCCTTTAATGATAAATTAGCAGTAAAAGCATCTTTCTCTTTCTTAAGTGGTACAGAGTGGTTTGCAACTGACTATACAAACTATAGCGCTTCTACTGGTAATGCAATAGCAGGAACTAGAGCCTCAGACCCAAATTATAATGGATTAAACATTTATGGAGATGAAGTTTCAACAACACTAAACTTTGATTCATTATCAGGTGCGCCTGCAGGAACATTTGGTTCATCTGCAATCTCAAGAACTGGTTACGAAGAGCGTGACTTAATGGATTATGACGCGGAAAGTGTGAAGGCAGATTTAGCATTACACTACAAGCCTTGGGCAAATGATTTCACCATTATATGGAACTCTAAAATTGGTAGAGGAAATACCATCTATCAAGGAGCAAACAGATATTCTATCAAGAATTTCTTCATGCAACAACACAAACTAGAAATTCGTAATAAAAATTTCTTTATCAGAGGATATGTAACGGCTGAAAAAGCTGGAGATTCGTATGATACACGTTTTGCCGCAATCAACGTAAACAGAAGGTGGAAATCGGATCAACAATGGTTTACGGAATATGCTACTGGATACTTAGGAGCAATCACAGGAGCAATTCCAGGAGTAACACCAGGTGATCCAACGATAGCGCACGCATTTGCTAGAGGTTTAGCAGATACAGGTCGTTTAGTTCCAGGAACATCACAATTCCGTTCAGCATTAAACGGTGTAACATCTGATGGAGATTTATTAACAGGAGCAAAATTCATTGACAATACAAAACTATATCATTCAGATGTAAACTATAACTTCTCTGAGTTAATTGACTTTGCAGAAATTCAAGTGGGTGGATCGTATCGTCAATATGTATTAAATTCTGAAGGAACCATCTTTACAGATTATGATGAGCCAATTAAATACGACGAATATGGTGCGTATGTACAAGTGCAGAAAAAGTTCATGGAAGACAAAATGAAATTTACTGGATCTATTCGTTATGACAAAGCACAAAACTTTGACGGAAACGTTTCTCCAAGATTATCATTGGTATTTTCTCCAGATGAAGAGAAAAAACACAACTTCAGAGCTTCTTTCCAAACAGGATTTCGTAATCCAACAACACAAGATCAATACATTGGTTTAGATGTTGGAAATGCAATCTTAGTTGGGTCGGCACCTGATAACTTAGATCGTTATACAACACGACCAATTACAAACAACTTCCCAGCAGGATTGGAAGCATTTGGATTGGATAGAGTAGTAACACTTTCAGGAAATGACGCATACAACAACTCATACACACTATCTTCATTTCAAGCTTTTGGAGCAAGTGCAGCAGCAGGAGCACCAAATCCAGGATTGTTACAACAAGCTAATGTTGAATTTGTAAAACCAGAACAAGTAGCTGCTTTTGAAGTTGGATATCGTGGAATTGTATATGACAACATCTCAGTAGATGTAAGTGCATACTATAACGCATACAAAGATTTCATTGCAAACAGAACAGTGATTGTACCGAATTACGGTAATGTAGATTTTTCAGATATTACTGACTTAACTCCAGTAGGTGGAACGCCAACACCAAACGCATTAATTGCAGCGGCGAATGGTGACTTTACACCTTTCCAATTGTATTCTAACTCTAACGCAGATATCAATTCTTATGGAGTTGCTATTGGTGTGAATACGAAAGTATTTGGAGATTTCGATTTCGGTATCAACTATACGTATGCTAAACTTGACTTTGATCAAGCAAGCGATCCAGATTTTGAAACAAACTTCAACACGCCAGAGCATAAAGTAAAAGCCTCTTTTGGAAATCCAAACCTTTTCGATGACTTCGGTTTCAATGTAAATTGGAGATGGAATGATGCATTCCTTTGGGAATCAACATTTGCAGATGGAACGGTTAGTGCACGTTCATTAGTTGATTTACAAGTAAATTATAGATATAAAAAATCAACGTTCAAACTAGGAGCAGCAAATATATTAGGACACGAATATGTTAGCGCGCCAGGAGTAGGGACAATTGGAGCTCAATACTATATTTCTTGGGTTATCGCTCAATAAGATTCGATACGTATTTAAAAAATAGATCATATAAAAACAGGCTGCCAATTTGGTAGCCTGTTTTTTTATAAAAAAGCGAAATTTTAGTTCGCTGTATAAATTAATAAATAACTGAAAATTAATTTGTCGGAATAGTACAAATACGAGGGTCACTTTCTCTTATAAAGCAATGAGGTTTTACCAATGCAGAAGGGCATTCGTAAATATTTGTTACGCCAGTTCCTCCAATAATTTCGCTATTGTCAAAATTTGAAATTGATTTTTTGTTAAGGCTTAATGATTTAAGATTTCTTTTTTTCATAATTTTAAAAATTTAAAAATTCTTTTATAGTGAACATTTAAAGACACTCACTTTTGTGTCTACCTCTCGCGAAAGAATATTGTTTTGAAAGATCATATCTCATACTTACGATACGATCTTTACAATTCTGAATGTTGAAAATGTTGGGAAATGAAAGGGATAAATTGATGCCAAAATAGCTTGAAGTAACTATCATTTTATTCAAATTGAAGCATGAAAACAGCCTTTGTGTGCGGTAATATAGTGAATAAGTTAATGTGCTTTTCGGTATAAAACAAACGATCCCCATAACTTATAGTTCCAAAAAATGGAATTTGTTACCCAGTTTTTTTGACTTTTTTTTAAAAAAATAAAAAAAACTTACCTCAGGAAGCGTAAGTGATTGTTTGTGAATGAATTAAAGAAAACGAGCGTAAAGCCTATTTTCTTCGCTGTTTAAAGATATACAATGAAAGTAATAAGAGTAAAATGCCCATAGCAATGCCAATAATCCAGTTTGTGTGATTGTTTGCTGTAAAATGAATAGGTTCGGTATTGCCTAATAAGTAAAAACTTCCCCAATAAAATGGAGCATTCGTAAAATGGTCACCATTCTTTAAAAAATCGATTTTTGCTTGTTGCAATGCTTTGTGTTTTGGCATTCCATCTTTTATATTCGTATAAAAATACCGCATGATTTCTGGTGTTGCTGCATCTGAAATTTCCCAACTACTCAACAAAAGACTTGTGGCGCCTGCATATTGAAAAGCATTTCCTAAACTCTGAATTCCTTCTGCTTTATTGATCTTTCCACTTCCTGTATTGCACGCGCTCAATACAACTAAATCTGCGGGAATATCTAAAGCATACAACTCATGACTAAACAATTTGTCATCATCCGTTGAGCTACCTTCAGAAAAATATATTTTCAAATTGTCAGGATTGTTATTATCAATATCGCCATGTAAGGCCAAATGTATAATCTTAGATTTGTCTGCGTGTTTTTTAAAATTCATCTCATTAGCATCATTTCCATAAAAATAAGTGCCTTCAAGAATATTGGAGATTTCCTTGATTTCTTTTCGTGTGCCAGGCAAATCTATTTGAGAGTTTCGCAAGGTTGCTAATGATACCGTATTGTGATTGTTCGGAAGGCTGTCTTTATTTGTATATGAAAAAGCTATACATTCATTTGTAAAGTCGGCAACCTTATTTTTGGCTGTTTCTTCAAACAATAAACTCGCCGAATTGGCATAGCTTATGGCGTATTCAAAAAGGAAATACGACAACTTCTGATCCTTATTTTTATATTCTTCTGTGAGTAATGCGTCAAAAGATAAATACCAAAGCGATTCATCAGGAATAATAATAAGCTCATCACCAACAAAATAATCTGCTATCGGGGCAATTAATTGCTTATATAAATACAATGCGTTTTGTGTATAATCGACATTATTTTTATTGGCAATATTCGCATTAAGTTCTTCTATTTTAGCATCTAAATGATCAACTTCCAATCGTTTCACGTGGAAAGAATTCTTTGTGATGATAAAAGCAAATACATCATTTTTATTTTTAAAAAACTCTAGCAATGTGGTGCTGTCGTTCAATTTTTCTTGTAGTGTAGGTATTCCAATAACTGCATCATTATATTTCAAATTATAATACTTAGGAAAAGTACTTTCGATATGTTTTTCTAGCGAATCTTTTCTTTTAGAAAGATCAAAAATATGCCCTTCTAGTTGATATAATTTTATGGAATCACTTTCTTTCTTAACTACTTCTTCAAGAATTTCCGATCTTAAAGCAGCTATTTTTGAATTGAGATTTTTCTCTAATGTGGTAATATCTTCATGAAGATTCAATTTCTTTTTAGCTTCTTCGTTTTTTGACAATGCTCTTAAAACATGGGCTCTGCTTTTTTCAGAAGCATAAAATGAAGTCACTAAAGATGAAGGATTATCTTTGGACTCATTAAGAAGAAGTGTCGTTTGAATAATTTTAGCATAAATAGCTTTTACAGTCTCAGAAAACTTCATTTGATCCTTATGATTTCTTCTCGATTTTCGCACAAAATCAACAAAAGAAGCTGCGTCATTATATGTGTTCATACTTTCAACAAGGTATTTTTCATCTTTGTGATTTTCAAACAATAAGAAAAGAATGTCAGCCTTTGTCTTTACAGATTCAAGAAACAAACTGTTATCTATATATGTTATTGAAGTTATATGATTTGTGATGTTGTTTTTCTTTTTGGGATGAATGTTATTTGCGGTAATCGCTTTTTCATTAAAAATCAAAGCCTTTTCATAATCTTTAATCGCAGCGTAAATTTTAGCAATATTATTATAATTACGAATGGTATTCATATTTTGTGCGCCATAAAGTTTTAAGCGAATCTCCAATGATTTTTCAGCAGATTGTAAGGCTTCTTCATAATTTTTAATTGTGTAATAAATTTGTGACAGATATTCATATTGGTATGCAACAACTACATAATTTATAGGCGCTGATTTCATGCAAATAGCTAATGCTTTTTGGATAAAAGGAATTCCTTTTTCATCACCATATATTTGTCCAAGTTGACTATACGGATAAAATAGTTGCGGATGATTTTCACCAAAAATTTTAGTGCTAATATCCAAGCATTTTTGTGTGTGGAACAAAGCGTTCTCTTTCTGACCTATATTTTGGTATATCGTTCCAATATTATAATGTACACGAACTTGGTCAGCGTGTTTGTCAACTCCGTAATTTGCAATACTTACACTAAGCGATTTTTTATAATACTTCAAACTTTCATTATATTGCTCTTTAATGGAATAAATGAGCCCGAAATCATTAAATACCTTTCCAAAATACGGGTGTGTGTCTTCATAGACCTCTTTGGCTAGCCCATCTGTTTTCTCAAAAAAAGAAAATGCTTTATCAAACTGTCCCAAGCTATAATGTATAAATCCTATAGCTTCGTAAATGTCTGCATACAAAATTTTTCGCTCAGGCGAATCTTCCAATTTAATAGCGAATGCATTGTCAAAACTTTTCAATGCTTCTTGTGGGCGTCTATTTCTATGCAATGCAACGCCAACATTAAAAAGAGACTGTGCAATATGGAAATTATCATCTTTAAAATAATTTTCTCGAATTTTTAATGCCGCAGTATGATATTCTAGGGATTCTTTTAACATTCTCATCTTTCCCTTTATAAGCCCTAAATTATCGAGCGCGTTTGCTTCCGCAAGCAGATTTGTGTTTTTCTCTTGTCGACTATATGTCAGCGCGGTTTCTGCATACTGCAAAGCTTCTTTCAATTGTGAACTATAATTCGCTACTTTGGACAATCCATTATAAGAAGCAGCAATGTGAGTACTATTGTCTGTATTTTCAGAAAGCTGTAGCGCGTTTTTAAGTGCAGTGTTGGCTTCCTCATACTTTCCGTAAAAAAATAACTGTTCTCCTTTTTCTAAATACGCTTTCGCTGAAATGTCTTTCTCTTGCGCAAAAAGCGTTGTATATGTAAGCATAGAAATTAATACATAAATAAGGCAAGGGCAATTTTTCATTTATTCTTTTAATTTGATTTCTTGATTAGATGTTTTGGGAATTGTCACATACAAAGCGGCTTTCTCAGTGTCATTCTGATCTAAATACATAAGACCTTTATACCATTTGGAAATAGCTGGTGAATACCTGTCTAACGTATCTAAGGTAGTAAATGCAGTTTGAGTTTGATGCAATCTATAATTTGATAAAGCTCTCAGTACTAAAATATCTTTATACAGTTTAGAAGATGCGTCATAAGTTTGTAATATAACTAACGTGCTGTCGTATTGTTGCTGTTTATAAAAATTCAATGCCTGATGTAACGATACTTTATCAATATTGGAAGGATTGCTTCGTACGGTAAAATCTAATCCTATGTTTTTATCCCAAGCTTTTTGGGTTACCATTTTATAATCTACTTTTTCATCAGCATAAAACCAAAAAATTGAACAAAAAATAAGAAACAAAGCGGCAATACCAATTACAGTTCGCAACCTAATTATAGGGCTTGTTTTCTTTCTATTTTCTTCAGGGTTTTGATCAAGCCTTTCTTTATACGTTTCAATGGCTTTTGATATTGTTAACTTTAACTGCTTTGTTTCTTCACGTTCAAGCAAAGCTGTATACGCTTTCACTTTGGCGTGCGTGCTATTTGTTGCATAGCTCCAATACGTTTCTCCTAAGGAATCTAGCAGTTGTTTTTCCATTGCAACCTGTTCTTTAAACAACGCATCTGTCTGTAGTCTTTCTAAAAAGGCTTTCTTCTCTTGTTCAGAAAGTTCATCTTTCAAGAAATTTTCAATCAATATATCGTCTTCTAGCTTCATAAATCTTTCAAGTTAGTATATCTAGTATCTTTTTTAATCAATTCAATCAATCGCTTTTTACATTTAAAAATTCGTTGTCTCAATACATTTTCTGAAGTATAATCAAACATGCGCATCATATCGGTATACGAAGTTTTCGCAAAAAATAATTTTAAAATATGCTTACAATTCTCGGATAAGGAAGCTAATTTCTCGGCAAACAACTCATAGCGTTCTTGTTCAACAATAGCAAAGGCAGAATCTTCTTCTTCAGTTAAATTCTCAATAATTTCAAGATCATTTATCTTTAGCTTTGAGGCATTCAATTCTCTTCTCCATAAATTTTTGCAAACCGTAAAAAAATAACTTTCAAAAGAAGTCTTTATTTCAAAAGATTCTTTTCTATGGCGAACTATAATTTGTAACAAAGCCTTTTGAAAAACATCTTCTGCATCTCCAACAGTTCCATTGTTATTCATCACAAAGCGTTTGATATTTGGAAAAAATTCTTGATACAGAAAAATAATATCTTCTTGCTTTCCTTTAGAAAGAGTACTTAAAAAGTTGCTTGGCTGATTGGTCATATATTCAATATGCTGTATTCTTTTTCTAAAATTAAAAATTCATTTATTATGATAAAAAATAAATGAATACGGTATTTTAATCGAAAAATAGTGTTGGAAATATAGAAATAAATTTGGAGAAAAAGAGGTGAGAGCGTTTTAAATAAAAAGCTTATGAATGCTTAGGGGGATAAATTTTTTATATGAATCTAAAAAATCATAAGAAAACACTACTTATTTTAATTAATAAAATATATCTTTGCACCGCGAAAAAAGGTCATATTTTAGTATAAAATAAGAAAACCATTTTTCAGTATTTAATAACCTAAACATTAAACACTTAAGTAATGTCAAAAGTTACAGGTAAAGTTGCACAAATTATAGGTCCTGTTGTTGATGTAGAATTCAGCGCTGGGAACGAACTTCCAAGAATTTACGATTCATTAGAAATAGCGAAAGCTGACGGTACAAAACTAGTACTAGAAGTACAATCACACATTGGTGAAAACACAGTTCGTACAATTTCTATGGATTCAACAGATGGTCTAAGTAGAGGAACAGACGTTGCTACTACTGGGAATCCAATAAAAATGCCTATTGGCGACGATGTATACGGTCGATTATTTAACGTTATTGGAGATGCTATTGACGGATTAGGAGATTTGCCTAAAACAGGTGATGACGGTTTATCAATCCACAGACAAGCGCCAAAATTTGAAGACTTATCAACTTCTACAGAAGTTTTATTTACAGGAATTAAAGTAATTGATTTAATTGAGCCATACGCAAAAGGAGGTAAAATTGGATTATTTGGTGGAGCCGGAGTAGGTAAAACAGTATTGATTCAGGAGTTAATTAATAATATTGCAAAAGGTCACGGTGGACTTTCAGTATTCGCAGGAGTAGGAGAAAGAACACGTGAAGGAAATGACCTTTTACGTGAGATGTTAGAATCGGGAATTATCAAGTATGGTGACGATTTTATGCACTCTATGGAAGAAGGTGGATGGGATTTATCTAAAGTAGATAAAAACATCATGAAAGAGTCGAAAGCGACCTTCGTTTTTGGACAAATGAATGAGCCTCCTGGAGCTCGTGCTCGTGTAGCATTATCAGGATTAACAATTGCAGAATATTTCCGTGATGGAGCAGGAGAAGGACAAGGAAAAGATGTACTTTTCTTCGTAGATAACATCTTCCGTTTTACACAAGCAGGTTCTGAAGTATCAGCACTTCTTGGACGTATGCCATCAGCGGTAGGATACCAACCAACATTAGCAACCGAAATGGGAGCAATGCAGGAACGTATTACCTCTACTAAAAGAGGTTCTATTACATCTGTACAAGCGGTATACGTACCTGCGGATGATTTAACGGATCCAGCACCAGCAACAACGTTTGCTCACTTAGATGCAACAACCGTATTATCTCGTAAAATTGCAGAACTTGGTATTTACCCAGCGGTAGATCCATTAGATTCTACTTCTAGAATTCTAACAGCTGATATTTTAGGTGATGAGCATTACGATTGTGCACAACGTGTAAAAGAGTTATTACAACGTTATAAAGAATTACAAGATATTATTGCCATCTTAGGAATGGAAGAATTATCTGAAGAAGATAAAATGGCAGTTGGTAGAGCAAGACGTGTACAACGTTTCTTATCACAGCCTTTCCACGTAGCAGAGCAATTTACAGGTTTGAAAGGTGTATTAGTAGACATTAAGGAAACGATCAAAGGATTCAACATGATTATGGATGGAGAATTAGATCACTTACCAGAAGCTGCTTTTAACCTAAAAGGAACTATTGAAGAAGCGATTGAATCAGGAGAGAAAATGCTTGCAGAAGCGTAATTTTAATTCAGAATTTAGAATGAAGAATTATGAGTACAAGACATATTCGGAATTCGGAATTCATAATTCATAATTAGAAAATATGTATTTAGAAATTGTATCACCAGAAGCGACATTGTTTAGTTCAGAAGTAGATTCTGTAACTGTACCAGGAATCAATGGTGAGTTTCAAATGTTAAACAATCACGCGCCAATCGTATCTTTATTAAAAGAAGGAATGGTAAAAATTCATACACATACCAAATCACATTTAGTATTTGACGAATTACACGCGGAGATAGTTCCTCACAATGATGACGATAAGATATTAACGTTACAAATCAATTCTGGAACTGTTGAAATGAAAGATAACAAAATTATAGTGCTTGCAGATTAATTGTAAATCTCAAAAAGCAAAAAATATAAAAGCATCAAACCATATACGTTTGATGCTTTTTTTATGTCCTAACGTGAAAATGATATCACCATACTAAATTGGACTAATATTTGATACTTAGTTAAAAAGCAAAAAATTATTTGGAACAAACTATATTCAATTCGTAAATTCACACATAAAAATTAAAAGTTATGAAACTATCTAGAAAGCAACTAATTACAACTTATATCATCCTATTGATAAGTGCGGCAGGATTTTCCCAATCTGCAAGACAGGCAGTACAAGCATCCATGTTTCACAATGACTTGACGCTGCAAGCGCAAATGCAAAAAAACTTTTCGGCTATTTATAAAGCTAACATCATTGGAACACCATATTATGACGAAGAATTTAATTCGGCAAATATTGCTCCGATGGACAAAGTATATTTTGTTCGTTACAATGCTGCATTAGATGATATGGAAGTGATTCAAAGTAATGATACTTTAATCATGAACAAAAACAATAAAAACTACGTTATTAAGCAAAATAAAGGAAACCTTACCTATAAAATTTTGGAATATGCTGATAGTAAAGATGATAAACTTGGGTATTATGTACAATTGACGGAAGGGACAAATGTAGCTTTATATAGAAAAGACAGAAAGAAATTCGTAGAAGTAAAAAAAGCTGCTTATGGAGGGAATTTAGGAGCAACTTCTGCACAATTCAAAAAGCAAAAAAGCGAATTCTACATAGAATTAAAAGGAAGTGGAAACGCAATCAAAATTCCAAAAAATAAAAAAGAAGTCATCAAACTATTTTCAGGAAAAGAAGACTTGGTTGAAAAATTCATCAAGAAAAACAAAATAAAAGTTACAAAAGAGAAAGACTTGATCAATCTAATTAATTACGTTAACTCGCTCTAAAAGATTGCTTTATTTTAAAAAATATCGTGTAAAACGCTAAAATGGTAGGATTTTTGTGGTGTAATAATGTAATATAATTAAACATTAACTATTAAAACCATCTACTATGAGATCATCATTAAAAACAAATTTCATTTTCGTTATGGTCGTGTTATTCACGATTACTGCTTACTCACAGCAAACCGTTAATATAACAGCCGATCATGCGCCATCACAGGTATCATTTCTAGTTCCAAATTACAATCCAGTAGGTCCGTTAGGATATGCTAACGGAGGTAAAAACATTCTTGAAATTGCCGATGGCTCACAATTTTACGAGCCAGCATTCAAAGAAGCGAAAGTTTCAGGGTCAGAAGTCTTGCTCAAAGCACGCTACAATGCGTATTTAGACGAAATGGAAATAAAATTCAATGATGAAATTGTATGCGTCAATAAAAATCTTCAAAAACGCAGAATTTTGTTTACTGCTGATAATCTTACATACAAAATTTTAGATACGGATAATCGTGATAACAAGAAAAAACATAGTTATTTCACAGTTTTACTGGAAAACAGCAATGTTTCGCTCTATAAAAAAGATGCTAAAGAGTTAGTAATAGCACTAGAAAAAGTACCTTATATGACACCTCCACCAAAGGTGATCACAGAATTTCAAGATTCAGAAAGCCAGTTTTATATAGAATTAAATGAAAGTGGGAGCGCTATCAAAATTCCAAAAACTAGAAGAGGAGTTGCGAATCTATTTCCAGGAAAAGAAAAATTAATAAAAAAATTCATCAAGCAAAACAATATAAACGTTACAAAAGAAGATGATTTAAAAAGACTAATTAGCTACGTTAATTCACTCTAAAACGAACATAAATCAAAAAATATTGAAGAGCATCAAACCTAGTTTGGTGCTTTTTTTGTCGTAATATCAAGAGAATCAAGTTTTTATTTTTTTAAAAACTACTAGAATAATTTCGCCCGCTCACATTTTTTCGTAACTTTAAAATACATTAAAACCAAAAAAATAATATTATGAAAACAATTCACACCAAAAATTCGTTCAAACAACTAAGATACCTATTGGTATTTTGTTTATTACTAAGCCTAGAAGGTATTGCCCAATGTGCAGGCGGAAGCTACGGACCGCCACCGCCTAGTGGAGCTATAAAACTAGCCTCAAAAGCCTCCATGGACTTTGACAACTCACTAAATTCTGTCATTGTAAGAAATCAAGGCGTTATTTACGGACCTAATACCATGGGAACTCCGTACAAGCAAGAATCATTTACAACAGCAAAAATTGCACAGGTAGACAAAGTATATCTAGTACGGTACAATGCTTTAACAGACGAAATGGAAGTAAAAGGCGGAGAATCTGACGGATTACTAGTAATTGCTAAAAAGAAGAGCTACGAAATCAATCAGCATTCAAATAACATTACTTACAGAGTTTTAGAAAAAGTTGACAGTGAAAAAGAAAATGATTTAGGATATTACATCAACCTTGAAAATGACAATAACATTTCATTGTACAGAAAAGAATGTAAAAAACTAATCAAGAAAAGCCAGTCTACCTATGGAAGTACAGCGTCTTCTGTAACAACAGAATTCAAAGACATGAAGTGCGAATTCTATATTGAAAAAGCGCATAATGGACATGCAATCAAAGTTCCAAAAAAGAGAAAAGAATTTTTAGCACTTTTTCCTGACAAGGCTGAATTGATTGCAGCTTTTATCAAAGAAAATCGTATCAAACTAAACAAAGAGAAAAGTTTGAAAAAGTTGATTAAATATATCAATACGCTATCATAAAAAATAAACAAGCACAAAAATGTAAAGCCCTTTCGTTATGGAAGGGTTTTTTTAACTTCAAAAGCTAAAAGAAGTATCTTTACACACATGAAAAAATGGGTAAAACGTATTGGATGGACGCTGATAATCGTCATTGTAGGAATTATAGCGTGTAATGGTTATGTAGAACTAAATGCAAAAGGGAAAACATTTAATAACATCACTAAAATCCCATCAAACAAAGTTGGATTGCTTTTAGGAACAGGAAAATATCTAAAAAACGGTACTATCAATCTATTTTACAAATACAGAATTAACGCAGCAGTACAACTTTACAAAGCTGGAAAAATACAATACATATTGGTCAGTGGCGACAATGGAAGTAAAAGTTATGACGAGCCTACAACGTTCAAAGAAGATTTAATTGCGGCTGGAGTTCCAGAAAACAACATCATTTTAGACTATGCAGGTTTTCGAACTTTAGACTCTGTAATTCGTAGCAAAGAAATATTTCAACAAGAAAACATCACCATCATTTCACAACAATTTCACAATGAACGCGCCATTGCTATTGCAAATGCGAAAGGAATAAATGCAATCGGTTTCAATGCAAAAAATGTGGGCGGACGCAACGGATTCAGAGTAAAAGCCCGAGAAGTACTTGCGCGCGTGGCCATGTGTATCGATCTTGTCGTTGGCAAGCAACCTAAATTTTTAGGCGAAAAAATCACTATAAAATAGACACATATCTCAACAAATTCTTCCACACTTTCCGTAGAATAATCAGTATTTTTGTCTCATGAAGAAAAAACAAGAAGTTATAATTTCACAAGGAAATAGACCGTTTTGGCACAATATTATTGCTGCTTTTTTCTACACTGTAGTAGTGTTTTGTATTGTATTTTTCTTTCTTGATTTTGAATTTTCTTTACGGGCAGATTATGCAGTACAACAAATGGATTACATCGATATTGCTTCATCAGCATTAGCTGGGGCGTTTTACTTTTCCGTAATTCAAGCCTATTATTTCGATTTCAAAAACAAACAATACAAGCATGAAAGTGCATATTTAATATTTAAACTTGGAAAATGGAAACCGTTGCCTATCTTGGAATACATTTCTGTATTCAAAAAAGAAGAAGCTGTTTACGAAGTCAACTTATGGTATGTTAGGAACAAACATTTTAAAATATACCGAATGTTTGATGAAGATGAAGCAATGCAAGTTGGAAAGCAATTAGCAGCATCTTTAAACATAGATTTGTTGGATGCAACTGTGGCAAACGATTCCAAATGGATTGATGTATGAAAATACCCAAAAAACTTCAAGCAAAACTTCAAGATCGCATAGAAAATAATGCGTTGCGCAAGCTATCAACCGAAAAGATTGCCGTCGATTTTTCTTCGAATGATTATCTGGGTTTTGCAAAATCTACCACCATATTTAACAAAACACATCAATTGCTTATTGATCGAAATTTGCAACAAAACGGCGCCACAGGTTCACGATTGTTATCGGGAAATCATCTATTATATCAAGAAGTAGAAGCAGAAATTTGTGCGTTTCACAATAGCGAATCGGCGTTACTATTTAATTCAGGATATGACGCAAACATTGGGTTTTTCTCTTCGGTTCCACAACGTGGTGATGTAATATTTTACGATGAATTCATTCATGCTTCCATTCGTGATGGAATTGGAATGAGCCATGCAAAAGCGTACAAGTTTAAGCACAATAATTTAGCTGATTTAACTGAAAAAGTTAACAAAATAAAGCAGTCGGAAAACAATCCACAAGGAATTTATATAGTGACCGAATCTGTATTTTCCATGGATGGAGATTCGCCTGATTTGTCAGCATTCGCAAAATTTTGCAACGATAAAGATGTATATTTAATTGTAGATGAAGCACACGCCATTGGAGTTTTTGGTGAAAAAGGAGCAGGTTTATTGCAAGAATTAGGGTTAGAAAATGAAGTCTTTGCCAGAATCTATACATTTGGAAAAGCATTGGGCTGTCATGGTGCAGCAATTTTAGGAAGTGAAGATTTAAAAACGTATCTCATCAACTTTGCGCGCAGTTTTATCTATACCACCGGATTATCGCCGCATGCCATTGCTACGATCAAAATGGCTTATGGAGAACTATTGGAAACAACTGCTATACAAAGGTTAAAAGAAAATATTACTTACTTCAATCAGCAAACAAAAAAAATACCTTTCATAAACAGTGAATCTGCCATTCATTGTTGTATCATTTCTGGAAATGCAGCAGTGAAAAATGCGGCAAAACAACTTCAAGAAAAAGGATTTGACGTAAAACCAATTCTATCACCAACAGTTCCAAAAGGAAAAGAACGATTGCGAATCTGTTTACACGCGTACAATTCAAAACAAGAAATCAACGAAATACTAAAAACAGTGACGACGTTTGTCGTTTAAAATAGATCAAATGAAAAACGAATTTTACACAATAGCAACCTTTGAATACACTGCGGAAGCACAAGTAATGAAAGGAAAATTTATGTCAGAAGGTATTGAAGTGTTCTTAAAAGATGAATACACTGTTGATACAGATCCGATGGTGAGTCATGCAATTGGTGGCGTAAAATTACAAGTTCATTTCAATGACAAAGAACAGGCAATTGCTTTATACAATGAATTGCGTGAATACGAAACGGATCCACGAGGAAATCCTATTTCGTGTCCAAAATGTGAAGGAGAACGCATTCT
The DNA here is from genome assembly GCA_964351775.1 of uncultured Kordia sp. GTDB lineage: Bacteria > Bacteroidota > Bacteroidia > Flavobacteriales > Flavobacteriaceae > Kordia. Next base: position 44,351 of record CAYGPQ010000009.1, read on the forward strand.
AATAGCACCATCCAAAAAAAGCTTACTGTACATGCTATTTCCATTTTTTGAACCGAACCGATATATCTGTTCAAATTGTGATGAAATCTTTAAAAACTAAAAAAGAACCATGCAAAAAAAAATATTTGTCACAGGAATCTCTACAGAAGTTGGCAAAACAGTCGCTTCCGCAATCTTGGTGGAAGCCTTACATGCTGATTACTGGAAACCTGTACAAGCGGGAGATTTAGAAAATTCGGACAGTCATAAAATTGAACGATACATCTCAAACACAAAAACTAAAATTCACAAAAATAGTTATGCGCTCAACACGCCAATGAGTCCACACGCTTCCGCGGAAATTGACAATTTGACGATTGACATACAAGAAATTAAAGAACCAAAAACTAAAAATCACTTAATCATAGAAGGTGCCGGTGGAATCTTAGTTCCGTTAAATAACGAACATACGATTTTAGATCTCATCAAACCTGAATTTCATGTCGTAGTGGTTTCGCGTCATTACTTAGGAAGTATCAATCATACACTATTGACGGTAAATTTATTAAAAGAAAAAGGATTCAAGGTTTCAATTATTTTTAGCGGAAAAGAACATCCAACTACTGAAAATATCATCAAAAAAATGACCAATGTTCCCGTGCTTGGACGTATTGATGAAGAACCATATTTTGATCAAAATGTAATTTGCGAATACGCGGAACTATTCAAAGAAAAATTATCATGAGTTTACAAGAAAGAGATAAAAAACACCTTTGGCATCCGCTTACGCAACACAAATTGCATCCAAATCATATAGCAATTACGAAAGCAAGAGGAGCTGTTTTGTATGATGAGAATGGCAATGAATATATTGATGGAATTTCGTCTTGGTATACTTGTGTGTACGGACATTGCAACACGTATATCATCGATAAAGTTCGCGTGCAAATGGAAACCTTGGATCATGTTGTTTTCACAGGATTCACGCATAAACCAGCCGTAGAACTTTCTGAAAAACTCATTGAAATATTACCTGACAATCAAGATAAACTATTTTTCTCGGACAATGGATCCACAGCGATTGATGTTGCGATAAAAATGGCGTTGCAATATCATTTCAATCACGATGAAAAAAGAACAAAAATAATTGCCCTAGAAAATGGTTTTCATGGCGATACCTTTGGCGCGATGTCTGTTTCAGGATTGTCAGTCTACAATGGACCATTTGAAGAATTTTTCATTGATGTATCAAGAATTCCGGTGCCGAATGTTGAAAATTTAGACGAAGTAAAAGCACTGTTTACACAACTCATTACTGAACATAAAGTGGCCGCATTTATCTATGAACCTTTGGTGCAAGGTGCGGCAGCCATGCAAATGCACAAAGCGGAACATATCAATGAAATTTTAAAAATTGCACAGGAACATAATGTGGTTACTATTGCGGACGAAGTCATGACAGGTTTTGGGAAAACGGGCAAAAACTTTGCTTCGGAATACATAGAAACAAAGCCAGATATCATCTGTTTGTCCAAAGCGTTATCTGCGGGAATGGTTGCGATGGCAATTACGAGTTGCAGTCAAAAAATATACGATGCTTTTTATGCGGATGACATGAAAAAAGGCTTCTTTCACGGGCATACCTATTCTGGAAATCCAATAGCGTGTAGTGCTGCAATTGCTGGAATTGAATTATTACAATCAGATGAAATACAAGCAAATTTAAAACGAATTGCAGCTTCACACAAAGCATTTGATAAAGACATAAAAAAACATCCAAAAGTAGCTTCCACACGACAACAAGGCCAAATTTACGCATTAGATCTAAACATTAAAATGGAGCGTTACGGAAACTTACGCGACAAACTTTTCAATTCGTTTATGAGTAAAGGCGTTTGTTTGCGTCCGCTTGGAAATACCATTTATATTTTAGCGCCGTACATTACGACGGATGCGCAATTGCAGAAAATATATATGGCAATTTGGGAAACTATTGCGGAACTATAAGTGTTATTATTTTTTTCTGAAGTGTAGATTTAGGAAAGTATATCTTTTTGAGAATACTAGGAAAGTTATCCTTATTTGTGCAAGCTTATCACTTATACTTTCAGATTATCTAAAAATCGGTTAGATTTGTAAAAAACATATACTGTATAATGAACATATGTTCATTATACATACGTTATAAAACATTAGAGAATCCGAGGGCTTTTAATTTTTTATTAAATTCTGATTCTTTTATAGGTTCAAAAGTGTTTTTTATTACTATCGATTTAGGTGATGACAATGTGTTTTTACTTAAGGATATAACAAGAAATTTTCCATCAGCTTGTATTTTATAATAACAAAAACTTTTAGCTAAATCACCATTTATATATTTTACTTTGTTTTTAAAAAATAGTGCGTCCATAACAACGTTTTATAACAAAGGCTATAAATAAAAGCCTATGAAGTTTTGTAATTAAATTGAACATTTTTACTTGGCTTCAATTCATAGCCAAAACGTTGGCAACAAGCTCAGCAGAACACTTATTTTGAATATTTTTCAACTACAGAATCGCCCCAATCCGCAATAGATTGAATAAGTGGAATTAGGGTTTTACCGAAATCTGTTAGTGAATATTCGACTTTTAAAGGTGGTTTAGAAGTGTAAACCTTTCTCTTAATCAAACCATCTTCTTCCATTGCTTTCAACTGTAAACTCAATGTTCTTTCAGTCACAGAAGGCATTTCCTTTCTTAATTCATTATAACGTAACGTTTTTTCTATCAAATGGAACAAGATTACCGTTTTCCACTTGCCACCAATAATACCCATTGTTAAGCTTGCACAACAAGGATATTCATTACCTCTGAATTTTATCATTTTGAGTTCTTTTTCTTCCATAAAAGTGTACTATCATTTTTGACCGTTATTGCAAAGGTAAAATACTATACTTACTTTTGCAACTATAATTATTATAGTAAGTTAAAATAGAGAATATGAGTTTTATAAAATCAATGCAAAATCGATATACTACCAAAAAGTATAACGTGACAAAAAAAATCGAAAATGAAAAAATTGAAGAATTAAAGGTGATTTTACAATTGAGCCCTTCCTCAATAAACAGTCAGCCTTGGAAATTTACTTTTGTTTCAAGCAAAGACACAAAACAAAAGCTTTCGGAGGTATCTTGGTTGAACACAAACAAAGTACTTGACAGCGATACTGTTGTGGTATTCAGCAGAATAAACAACATTGACTTATTCGAAAAACAAATTGAGCAAGAACTTCCAAAAGGAGCAGTAGACTATTATAAAGAATTTATAAAACCTCAAACGGACGAACAAATAAAAGCTTGGTTTGACAAACAAGTATATTTGGCTTTAGGTGTTTTCTTGAGTGCCTGTGCCGAAATGGGAATTGATGCTACACCAATGGAAGGTGTTGAACCTGAAAACTATGACAAAATTCTAAATCAGACAGACTACGCTACTCTTATGGCAGTAGCAATTGGCTTTAGAGACAATGAAGATTTTAACCAACCGAATAAAAAACCAAAGTCAAGGAAAGATATCAAAAAGGTAATAGAAACAATATGAAAAAAACAATAATCGCTTTAGGAATAAGTATGCTATTTATAATGTGTACAAATCCAACAAAAGAAGATAAATCTAACAACATAAAAACAGAAAATATGAGTAATCAAAAATTAACAATAGTTGCAAGAATTGTAGCTAAACCAGAAAAAAGAGAATTAGTAAAAAGAGAACTACTAAAACTAATTGAAATAACAAGAGCAGAAAAAGGATGCATTAACTATGACTTACACCAAGACAATGAAAATGAAAACTTATTTTTGTTTTATGAAAATTGGGAAAGTAGAGAGTTATGGCAAACTCATATGAACAACAGACATTTAGCTGATTATATGAAAGCAACAGATGGAGCTGTAGAAGAATTCATACTAAACGAAATGTCACAAATTGAATAGAAAGCCAGTTGCCAACAATGTATAAAAGTAATAGCGGTTTGGGTTTTTATCCAAACCGTTTTTGCTTTTAATTAAGTATATTGTCATCCGAAAAGTAGCTGCGTTTTAATCCGCTACTACTCTTATACTAGACCGTTGGCAACAATTAAAACAAACTAAGAAAATTATGTTCGGAATAATAAACTTTGAGGCTTTTTTAATAGCTGGATTGATAATGAATTTAACACCAGGAGCTGATACGATGTATATTCTTGGAAGAAGTATTGCTCAAGGAAAAAAGGCTGGAATTTTATCTGCATTGGGAATATCGACTGGAGCAATTTTTCATATCATTTTTGCAACTTTAGGATTATCAATCATACTTGCCAAATCTGCAACAGCTTTTGAAATAGTTAAATATTTGGGAGCAGCTTATTTGATATTTTTAGGACTCAAAACAATATTTAAAAAAGCAGATGGAAAATTTGAATTGAGTAATGAAAGTGAAGTTGTGAATTATAGAAAAATTTACTTATCTGGGGTTCTAACCAATATTCTGAATCCGAAAGTAGCATTATTCTTTCTTGCATTTTTACCACAATTTATTGACCCAAATTATGTGCAAAGTTCACTTCCATTTTTAATCCTTGGAGTTACATTTTTACTTACAGGAACAATTTGGTGTTTAATTTTAGCATTATTTGCTTCAAAACTATCTGACCGAATTAGAAAAAATTATAAAATAAAAATGTGGTTGGACAAAATAACTGGCGGAATTTTTGTCGCTCTTGGAATAAAATTAGCATTACTGAAAAAATAACTGTTGCTAACACCGGTAGCCGTTGCACAACTCAATAATTTCATAAAAAATGAGGCATTCTCAGTCCTTTTAAGGAAGTCTTTCTTTTGAGTTTTACTATGGAATCCTAAAATTAGTACCGCTTAAAATCCAGCTATAGTGACCAAATAATGGCTTTATTAAAAAAACTACTCTTCTAACAAATCAATAACTTCTTTAGTTGATTCGATAGAAATTGACATCTTTTCATACGACCAATTTCCATTGTATTTGTTAGCAATCACATGAATGGTTCCTTCGCCTTTTGGCCCTTTTAAAGGAATATAAATATCAGCTTCTCCATCATTATTTGTAATAGAAATATTTCCTTGAATCATTCCTGTTTGTTCAATGGGTTTGCCCAAACGATCAATTACATACGAATTTGTTGTTGCAGCTTCATAAGATTCAATATACGGCGTAGACTCTTTCATCATAGAAGTGACTGTAAAGAAAATAGCAACAATAAAAACGACAAACAGTGCAATAAGCGTAAGGCAGCCTGTGGGTACAAACCATTTCCAATTGCGTTGCCACCAATTTTTACGCGGTTGTTGACGTGAATGATCTTCGAGTTGATTCATAAGTTAGTTTTTTTAGAGAGTATAGCAAACAAGTGTCTAAAATACAGAAAATGTTACAAAATGATGCTTTCAATATCCAAGAAACAGAATTTCAGTTTAAAATAAACAGCCTTACAAATGTTAGTAAATCATACGATTTCTTACGATATTAGCAATCTTAATTTAGTATAATTATGATGCAGGATTGTATTTCTATAACTGGCTTGGGTTCTGTATCTCCATTAGGAAGTGCGAAAGCAGAGATTTGGGAAAACTACACAAAAAAATCACATTGCTTTTTAACGGAAACAGTTGAAAATAATAGCGCACTCACAGCGCCACTTTTAGTGTCAGCACACGAAGAAATTCAAGCATTAAAAAATTCAAATTCAAAATATAAAAACCTAGATAATAGTGTTTTATATGCAATGTTGGCTTCGCGAATTGCCATGAAAAATGCTAGCTGGAAAGGCGAAGATGATTTTGGAATCAACATTGGTTCATCTAGAGGAGCGACCGCTTTATTTGAGAAATATCATAAAGATTTCTTAGAAAATAATTATGCACAAACCTTGAGTTCGCCCACAACAACATTGGGAAATATTTCATCATGGGTTGCACACGATTTGCAAAGCAATGGGCCACAAATATCACACTCTATCACTTGTTCAACGGCATTACACGCCTTGCTTAATGGAATCGCATGGATTACTGCTGGAATGGCAGAAAAATTTATGGTAGGCGGAAGTGAAGCACCATTAACACCATTTACCATTGCGCAAATGCAAGCATTACACATTTACGCAAAAAAAAATGGGGAATATCCGTGTTTGTCATTAGACTTAGAAAAAAACCAAAACACCATGATTTTAGGGGAAGGTGCTGCTTCCATTTGTATAGAAAAAGGAGAAAAGCCAAACGCGTTGGCAAAAATTAGAGGCATCGGATATGCGACTGAAATTCTAAAACACAATACATCCATCTCAGCAGAAGGTATTTGTTTTGAAAAATCGATGCGCATGGCATTAGGGAAATATACGCCCGAAGAAATAGATGTGATTGTGCTACATGCGCCAGGCACCATCAAAGGTGATTTGGCAGAATACAATGCCATAAAAAATATATTTTGTAACGAAATGCCAAAGCTTACTACGAATAAATGGAAGATTGGTCACACATTTGGAGCTTCAGGAATGTTAAGTGTAGAACTAGCAATACTTATGATACAACAACAACAATTCATTTCAATTCCTTATCTTAACGATGAGAATCCACCGAAACAACTAAACAAGGTTTTAGTGAACGCAGTTGGATTTGGAGGAAACGCGGTTTCAGTATTGCTTACAAAAGACTAAAATTTCAATAAATAAATACTAACAATTAAAATCGTACGCTATGGAAGAATGGTTTTCAGCTTTGACATATTTTGAGAAATTCTATTGGGTTATTGCCGGAATTTCATCTACAATTTTCGTATTCGTACTTATCACTACATTTTTAGTAGGCGATGCCGATGGAGTTGATGGTGATGTAGATGCCGAAATAGAAAGTGATACAGGAATTGGTTTCCAATTTTTTACTTTCAAAAACTTAGTAGCTTTCTTTACCATTTTTAGTTGGGCAGGAATTTCATGTATAGATGCAGGCTATGGAAAAGGAGTTACCATATTAGTATCTACCATTGCAGGACTTATCATGATGTTTATAATGGGTGCATTACTCTATTATATCAACAAATTGGTCAGTAGCGGAACACTAAAACTCGAAAATGCGATTGGAAATGTTGGAGAAGTTTATCTAACAATCGGCCCCAATCGTTCTACCATAGGAAAAGTACATGTCAACATTCAAGGTGCATTACGCGAATTGGATGCAATAGCAGACAGTGAAGAAACTTTAAAAACAGGAACTGTAATCAAAGTAAAAGAAATTACAGGAACCGGAATATTAATCGTACAACCATTAAATCAATAAATTTATGACATCACTCTTATTATTGCAAAATTTTGCAGATGATGGCGGGAATCCCTTTGCAGGCGCATCTTCGTTGATCTTATTTGTCTTTGCAGGTCTTTTTTTCTTTCTAATTATTACCGTATTTATTCGTAGATACAAACGTTGTCCTTCGGATAGAATCTTAGTCGTCTACGGAAAAGTCGGTGGCGGAGAATCAGCCAAATGTATTCATGGTGGTGCGGCATTCATCATACCAGTTATTCAAGACTATGAATTTTTAGACTTAACACCTATTTCAATAGAAGTAAACCTAATAAACGCCTTAAGTAAGCAAAACATTCGTGTAAACGTACCTTCTCGATTTACCATTGGTATTTCTACAGAGCCAGGCGTGATGCAAAATGCAGCAGAACGTTTACTAGGATTAGGTCAAAATGAAATTCAAGAATTAGCTCAGGAAATTATCTTTGGTCAGTTACGTTTGGTAGTAGCTTCTATGGATATTGAAGAAATTAACTCTGATAGAGATAAATTCTTAACAAACATTTCTCAAAGTGTTGAATCGGAACTAAAGAAAGTAGGTTTAAAACTTATCAACGTAAACATTACGGATATCGTTGACGAATCAGGATATATTGAAGCACTTGGTAAAGAAGCCGCAGCACATGCAATCAACGCGGCTCGTAAATCGGTTGCCGAGAAAAACAGAGATGGTTCTATTGGGGAAGCAAATGCAGTACAGGACGAAAGAACACAAGTTGCCGCAGCAAATGCGCAAGCCGTAGAAGGTGAAAACACCGCTAAAATTGCCGTAGCAAATTCAGATTCGTTGCGTAGACAGCGTGAAGCAGAAGCAGAACGTGTGGCAATCGCCTCTGAAAAAGTACAATCGGCGAAAGCCTTAGAAGAATCGTATGCAGCAGAACGTGAAGCAGAAGTTGCCAGAGCAGAAAGAGAACGTTCTTCTCAAATGGCAGACATTATTGTTCCTGCGGAAATAGATAAAAAGAAAGTTGAAATTGACGCAGAAGCAGAAGCAGAACGTATTCGTAGAAGAGCAAAAGGAGAAGCAGATGCCATCTTATTCAAAGCGCAAGCGGAAGCACAAGGTATATTTGAAGTCTTAACGAAACAAGCTGCTGGTTTGGATCAAATTGTAAAAGCCGCTGGAAACAACTCAAAAGATGCCGTATTGTTATTAATTGCGGATAAATTACCAGAGTTAGTAAGAACGCAAGCGGAAGCAATCAAAAATATCAAGATTGATAAAGTTACTGTTTGGGAAAATGGTGGCGGAGGAAAAGATGGGAAAACATCTACATCAAACTTCATCTCAGGAATGTACAAAGCAGTTCCTCCTTTACAGGAAATGTTCAATATGGCAGGAATGGACTTGCCAGAATATTTAAAAGGAAAAGATATTGCAAAAGAAATATCGGCTCCTGAGGCATCTACTTCTGACGATTCAAAAGAAAGCTAATCGTATAAGTACGTACAAGTAAAAATCCGCCATCGAGCGGATTTTTCAGTATTTTCAATCCTCCGTTGTTAATTAGTATATTTACATAACGAGAAAAGTTCAATTCTCTTTTTTTTAGTTTATGAAATATAAAAAACTATTGGTAACACGTGTTGTTTTATTGAAAATCCTTTTTCTTTTAATCTTTACTGTTGCGTATTCAAAAGAAACAGTATACTCCAATAATTTTCAAGACAATAAAAAAACGACACTACAACAGTATATAGATGTCGGTGCTGAATTACAGAGAAATGAAAACTACATAAAGAGTATATCTTATTTTTTAAAAGCGATCAAAATTGCAGAAGAATTAAAAAATGATGATCTATTGTTTAAAGCGTATATGAAACTTGGAAATTCATATTTTTTCAGTTGGAAAAATGAAAAAGCTATAGAAGCATACTATAACGCATTAACAATTGCCAAAAAAAATAAAAGTATAGATCAAGAACTGATAGCATATTCTGGTTTAATTGCTTTTTTGCCTGTTATAAATAAAGAAGATAAGGCTGTAGATTTTTCTATATATGCGCTGAGTTTAATTGATAAAGCTTCTTTTAAAGGTGAAAAAAATCATGTCAGAGTGTTGACAACTATATGTGATGCTTATATGGCACAGGGAAATTACACTGCAATGCTTCCTCATATAAAAAAAGGAATAATACTGGCTAAAAAGTTAAACTTCCAAGAAGGACTTATTGACTTATATATAAAAAAAGGAAAATTTTATAGGCATCAAAAAAAATGGGAGTTAGCATTTGAATGTTTGTACAAAGCAGAAACACTTATAAAAGAAAACAATATAGCAAATCCTTTTTTCCCTAAAGTAAATACAAACTATGCAATAGCACTTTGCTTCTATGATCTTCAAAAATATGACGAAGCAATTACATATCTGTTGAATTCGATTGCTTTTATAAAAGAAAAAGATTTAGAAAAAGATAATGTGATAAACACACATAATTTATTAGCGCAATGTTATTCGAAAAAAGAAAACTATAAAGAAGCAACTTCTTTATTAAACAAAGTCATAGAAATAAAAAATACGGCAAGTCGTAAAAAAGATATAGCGACAAATAAATTTCACGATCAAGACAGTGAAAAATTTTTAGTACAAATTGTAGCATTGCAAAATCAAGGAAAAGCAGCTAAACAAACAATGAGCTATATGTTATGGGGAATTGTAGTGGCTACTTCTGCATTTTTGCTGACGCTAATTGTATACGTTAAAAAGCAAAAAACAAATCGAACAACTTTTAAAACACTTCTTGAAAAAATTTCAACTTTAGAAGAGGAAGAAAATGTAATATTTCAAAACAAATCAAAAAAACAAATCAAAAATATCTCAATAGACGATACAACTCTTAAAGCAATAATAGGACGATTAGATAAGCTAGAAGAACAGGAATATTTTTTAAAACCTACTTGTAGTTTAACTTCCATAGCTAAAAAAACCAAAACAAATGTTACATATCTGTCGCAGATCATTAACAATGAAAAAGGGAAGAATTTTAGCGACTACATTAATGATTTAAGAATTGAATATGTCTTAAAAAGGTTAAAAAATGATAAAAGATTCAGATCATTTTCAATAAAAGGTATTGCTACAGAAATTGGCTATAAAACAGATGATTCATTCGTAAAGCATTTTAAAAACAAAACAGGATTAAATCCTTCATACTATATAAAAGAGCTGAATAAGCTAGGCGCTTTTAATAGTTAAAAACTAACCCTATTTTAAAGAAAATAGGGTATTATGTTTTCGCTAGTTTTTAATGAGCATCTATATTTATAAAGTAATAACTAAAACCCTTTTAAACATGAAAAAAAAATCTGTAAAAATTAGCCTTAAAAAAACAACTGTAGCTAGCGTGAATCTAAGAAAAATGAATGAAATCAAAGGAGGGTCAAGCCTTCCTACGGACTTTGATGACATCACATTTCTGAGAGACTGCCAGTCTGAATCTCATTAATGATTAATTTCGATAATCAATTCTTAGGTCTTGTGTTTTTCACAAGACTTTTTTTATACCCTATTTTATTTAATCTCGGGATACGAGTGTTTTTTATAATCTTTAAATGATTGACATTAGTATTCAAATCTAAGCAGTATTTACATGTTTATTTTTAATAGGGAAAGCCGAAAACCTTTAATAGAGTAGGTTATATTTAATAAATCAAAAAGATGAAAAAATCATTAAAAAGTTTACAATTAAAAAAAGAAGTGATCACTAATTTCGATCTTAAAAAAGTGAAAGGTGGAGCAACTGCAATTACTTGCAACAGTGTGCCAAGGCATTTAGGTGGAATAGGGTGTCATATGTTCTAAAATTTTATTCAATTCCTAGTAAATAACTACTTCAGGGAACACAAAACCTAAGCATAACTAACAGATTTATTTCAATAAGGGAAAACCGAAAACCTTTAATAGAGTAGGTTACATTTAAATAATCAATACCATGAAAAAAAAGAATCTTAAATCATTGAGTCTTAATAAGAAAGCAATCTCTGTTTTTAAATTCAGTGAATTAAATCACGTAAAAGGTGGTAGAGGAACTTTCAGACCTAGTTGTAGCAGAGCAGTTTCATGCTCTCCGTTCTAATTTATAAGCATACTTCAGTCAGTTATGGTCGGAAGAAATTCTGATCATTTTATTAATTTTTATAGAATTCCTCGGAGATAATTATTTTCGAGGAATTCTAATTAAACTTCTCTTCTCAAGTAACATACTTCATGTTTTTGTGTCTAACAGCTATGTTTACCATAAATAACTAGCTATGAAATTATCCTTGCTTACCATAAGCCTTACAGTATTAGGTGCTACTTCTACAGTTTTTGCTCAGCAAGAAGCCGGTATTTTTAATAAATTTGAATCAAAATTCTACACACTATTAACAACCTTTATCAATGAATAATAGCAATATTGTATTTAAACGGAAAGTGCCTATCATGCGATCTGTTTTTGGAATCGCCTTCTTCTTTATGGGCATTGCTTGGATAGTTACAGGAAACTTATTTGGAATGATTTTTTGTGGAATGTCTATTTTCTTTTTTAATAAAGATGGATCTGAAATTGACTTAGAAATTAGAAAGTACAGAACGTTTACTGAAATCTTTGGATTTCGTTTTGGAAATTGGGAAGACTTACCCGAAATTGAATATGTTTCTGTATTTAGTACCACAGAATCGGTTGCAGTGCGTGCCCTATCTGCGGAAGCAATTGTAAAAAATGATATTATTGTACTCAATTTATTTTACAACGGAAATCATCGTATCAAAGCGTATTCAACTACCGACAAAGAAGATGCCTTTAAAATAGCAAAACAAATTGCAGATATATTAAAAATTGATATTTTAGACGCAACAGAAGCCGAATCTAAATGGATATAACTATTTTTGTCATCAAATAATCTTTTTATGAACAACATACGACACAATTGGACTAAAGAAGAAATCATTGCGATTTACAACAAACCACTCATGGACTTGTTATATGAAGCAGCTACTGTACACAGATTGCATCACGATCCAAATACAGTACAAGTGTCTACATTACTCTCCATAAAAACGGGCGGTTGTCCTGAAGATTGTGGGTATTGTCCACAAGCAGCACGTTATCATACCGATATTGAAGGAAACGATTTAATGTCCGTTTCGCAAGTAAAAGCACAAGCGTTGCGTGCAAAATCAACAGGAAGTTCACGTGTGTGTATGGGCGCAGCTTGGAGAAATGTAAAAGACGGACCAGAATTTGACCAAGTATTAGAAATGGTGCGTACCATCAATAAACTTGATATGGAAGTTTGTTGTACACTTGGAATGGTCACTGAAAACCAAGCACAACGTTTAGCGGAAGCTGGATTGTACGCATATAATCACAATTTAGATTCTTCTGAAGAATATTACAAAGAAGTCATTTCTACACGTGGCTACGAAGATCGTTTAGAAACGATTGACAACGTTCGTAAAACAAACGTAACTGTTTGTAGTGGCGGAATTATTGGAATGGGAGAATCGGTAGCAGACAGAGCAGGAATGTTAGTGGCACTATCCACTTTAAATCCTCAACCAGAATCTGTGCCTATCAATGCCTTAGTTGCGGTTGATGGCACGCCACTAGAAGATGAAAAACCAGTGGAAATTTGGGAAATGATTCGAATGGTAGCAACCACCAGACTTGTAATGCCCGAAACGCAAGTACGTTTATCCGCAGGAAGAACAAATATGAGTAGAGAAGGACAAGCAATGTGTTTCTTTGCTGGCGCGAATTCTATTTTTGCAGGAGACAAATTGCTTACAACACCAAATCCCGATGTAAATGAAGACATGAAAATGTTTGAAATGTTAGGATTAAATCCTCAAAAACCGTTTACAAAAAAGACACAACCACAAACCATAGAAGCAAAAGATTCAGAATACCAAGCTTTAGGCGAAAAGCCAAAATGGTCACGACCAGATCATAAAATAGATCGTAATGAACAGGCGAAAGAAAAAATGAAAGCGGCAGTATTGGAGAAAAAACAATAAAGAGCACAAAAAACTAAAAAAAGGGCTCAGAAATGAGCTCTTTTTTTAGTTTTGAAACAATTTATTAACTTAGCTACACTTAAACGTTAGAATTTTGAAATTGAATCTGCAAGAAATTCCAAGAGTCAAAACAATTACTAAAAAAGACTTCATAAAAAACTACTACAAACCGCAAAAACCTGTGGTGATAGAGAATTTTATTGAAGACTGGCCAGCGTATAAAAAATGGAGTCTAGACTATATGAAAGAAGTTGCAGGCGACAAACAAGTGCCTTTGTACGACGATAGGCCCGTAGATTATAAAGACGGTTTTAATGAGCCACATGCCAAAATGAAAATGTCGGAATATGTAGATTTGCTCAAAAGAGAACCTACAAAATACCGCATCTTTCTGTGGAATATTCTCAAAGAAGTACCTTCATTGCAAAACGATTATTCGTATCCGAATTTTGGTTTAAAACTGCTCAAATCATTACCATTATTGTTCTTTGGTGGTAGAAATTCGCATACTTTTATGCACTATGATATCGATTTAGCGAATATATTTCACTTTCATTTTGAAGGGAAAAAACAATGTATTTTATTTGATCAAAAACAAAACGATTTTCTCTACAAAATTCCACATTCGTTAATTGTTCGTGAAGATATTGACTTCTCAAATCCTGATTTTGAAAAATGGCCAGCATTAAAAAAAGCACAGGGATATATTACAGAATTAGCACACGGAAATATATTATATATGCCAGAAGGATATTGGCATTATATGAAATATATTACACCAGGTTTTTCTATGAGTTTGCGTTCCATAGCTAAAAATCCTAAAAATATAAGTAAAGCTGCCTATAATTTATTTATCATGAGACATTATGATAGTTTAATGCGAAGACTCAAAGGTCAAAAATGGATCGATTGGAAAAATGAACAAGCAATCACCAGAACACACAAAAAGAATAATATTTTTCAGTAGCTATCACATTTAAAAGAGTGTCGATTTGAGTGATTTTTTGTCATATCGAGCGCAGTCGAGATAGAAAAAATGTACTTTGATAAACCCAGTAGTACTATGGAGAATAACTTTTTTCCAACAATCCAACAATCCAATTAATCTAAAAAATCACTTCACCAACTCATTTATTTTCTCATACACTAAGTGTGTTTCCCAACCTCTATACAATAAATAATCGGCTATTTTTTTCTTTCGTTTCAACGAATTTGTCTCTTTTACAGCAGCATTGCGTTTTCTAGCGAGTTCATCCAAAGTGTTGAGGTATTCAGATGCGTCAATCTCTTTTAGAGCGCTATCAATAATAAACTTTGAAATATTGCGAAATCTCAATTCTCTTACAATTCGTACACGTCCCCACTTTTTAATTCGAAACTTGCCTCTTGCAAAACTTTGAGCAAAGCGTTCTTCATTCAAGAAATTATCTTGAATCAATTCGGAAACAATTATATCAATTGCCTCGGGAATCATATCTATTTGTTGTAATTTTTCAATGACTTCCTTGTGACAACGATCTTGATAAGCACAATACTGTTGAACTTTTAGTTTTGCCTCTTTAAGCGAATACGATTTCTTTTCCATAATTATTTTACAAAAGAATAACTATTTATTCATAGAAACAAGTTTTACTAATTTGATAATTAGAGAACTATCCTTTATATTAGTAAGCTTTTTAAAAAATGTAGTAGTATGAAAAAAATAATACCTCTAGTTTTCTTTTTTCTGATGAGTTTATGGTCTTATGGGCAAGTATATCAACATGATTTTGGAACTACGGCCATAAGTGCACATCCATATACGGTAACGCCAACAGTTTTAGATACTAATTTGTCTAATTCTAGTTGGACAAACAGTAATAGTGCTTGGACTTCTTTTCTTGGAAGTAGTGGGCAGGCGATTTCATTAAATAATTCAGGAGGAACACCAACACTTACTTTAACTTTTGATGTGGCTACAGGTTTTCAATTAGATGTAACTAGTTTTAATTTTTGGAGAAGAAGAAGTACTACTGGAGCACAAAATTGGGCTATGACCATTAATGGAATCAATGTTGGAAGCGGAACAGTACCTACAACTGGTTCTAGTATTGGAACAACAGCAGTTTCAAATCCTGTAAACAGTCAAACAGGAACTATAACTGTTGTTATTTCTTTAAGTGGAGCTTCAAGTACTGGAACATTTAGATTAGATGATTTCACACTATCAGGGGCAGTTTCATCAACTTGTACAGACGCTGTCGATTTTGCAAATATACAGTTTCCAACAACTTCACAAACCATTACCGTTGGCGACAATTTAACAGTTTTTGCACGTACGTACGAACCCGGAGTTACAGAAGCCGCAGGCGCAGGTACAGGAGTTGAAGCGTGGATTGGTTATAATACCACAAACAATGATCCAAGTGTTGATAGTGGTTGGACATGGATTCCAGCAACGTTCAATGTGCAGGCAGGAAATGATGACGAATTTAGTGCCGAAATCGGTTCTGCATTACCAACAGGAACGTACTATTATGCAAGTCGTTTTAGACTCAATAGTTGTAACTTTACATACGGAGGTTCTGGTGGTCTTTGGAGCAATGATTCTGTGCAACTAACAGTAAATCCAGACATTGCCGATTTTTGTAATGTAGACTTTCCAAAAACAGCCACCACAACAGAAGGTGATACATTTAATGTATACGCACAAGTATATGAACCCGGAATTACAGATGCTGCGGGACAAGGAGCAAATGTAGAAGCTTGGATTGGTTACAATACAACAGACAATGACCCAAGTGTTGGTGCTGGTTGGACATGGATTGTCGCAACGTATGATTCTGATGCAGGAAACAACGATCAATACACAGCCGAAATCGGTTCTGGATTAACAGCAGGAACGTATTATTATGCAAGCCGTTTTAGAATTAACAGTAGCGATTTTACCTTTGGTGGAATCTTAGCGGATAACATGGGGAATTTTTGGGATGCAGTAACCTATAATTCAGGAATCTTAACCATAAACCCACCGCCCACCGCAAATGTTGTCATTACAGAAATCATGTATAACTCTACGGGCACAGATGATGAATGGATAGAAATTTGTAACGTTTCTGGAAGTACACAAAGTTTGAGTCTCTATACAATAGATGCAAATGGTTCTACATTATATACGTTTTCGGGAGGACAAACCATTGCTGACGGAACGTGTATCACTATTGGAGTCGGAAGTGATGGAGACGGATTTTTTAATCCAGGGTGTAATTTTGC
This sequence comes from uncultured Kordia sp., assembly GCA_964351775.1. Lineage (GTDB taxonomy): Bacteria > Bacteroidota > Bacteroidia > Flavobacteriales > Flavobacteriaceae > Kordia. The sequence continues at coordinate 60,938 of CAYGPQ010000009.1, forward strand.
GCCAGATTTTGGGCTATCAGCAGGGATAAATAACTCAAACAATCTAGCAAATACCTCAAGAACCATCACGCTATTTGCCGCTGATGGAACAACTGTTGCAGATGTTGTAACTTACGACTCAGGTGATGGAGCCGACGGAAACGGAAATTCGTTACATGTAATAGACATTACAATGGATAACTCTGACACAGGAACCAATTGGCAAGAAGTGACTAATGGCGGATCGCCAGGAACAAACTCTTTGACATCTCCATGTGCTTTAACAGAAGTTGAATTTATTGCAACAAGTTCAACCTTAGCTGAAAACGGACTTTTTATAGACATCTGTGTAGCAATTACGAATCCAAGTGGTTCAACAGCCACCACGGTTGAAGTCGCACTCGATGGCGGAAGTACAGCCACCAACGGAACTGATTATGACGATGGCGCAGGAATACCCGCAGCAATAACATTTCCTGTAACGCTGACATTTCCAGCAGCATCTTCTGCGGATCAATGTGTGACCATATTTATCTCAAATGATGATGCGATCGTTGAACCAAG
>CAYGPQ010000010.1:0-16654 GCA_964351775.1 uncultured Kordia sp.
TATCAAAAAATACTCGAATTGACGTTTTTTGAATTAGAATTACGTCAAATCGAGTATTATTTGAAGTCAAAATATATTTTGATTGAAGATACTTAGCGAAGCTACTCTGGAAGAATTTAGTATCGAGATTAAGTGATTCTCTTACGTCGAACTCACGTTAAATACATCTTTTGACACTTTTTTTACATTTCATTGACATATTTAATAGCGAACTCACTATACATTCGTAGAAATGTAAAAAATAGCGTCATGAAAAAAATCAAATATATTGTATTGCCACTCTTCATATTGGCAATTATCATTGTTGCGAGTGGATATACGAATAACACTCCAGATTCCCAAAAAAGTGAAACCGTTCATGAAATAGAAAATAAACACAATCAAACAATTAATATGTTTGTAACACATGGACATTGTAGTACACCATTTTCAGGTGCTGTACAGAATTTAAAAGTAAATGTTCCTGTACGTGAAGACTTGGGGAATCCTTTAGAGAATATGGAAATTTCATTTGAAATAGATCCTACTACATTTAGAGTCTGTAGTGGTGATGAGGCAACGGCAAGAATTAAAACACCAGGATTATTTATTGGAGAACACAACGAAAAAATTACCTTTAAATCTACAGTGGTCTATACTATGGGGCTAGATTGGTACCAAGTGAATGGCAAGCTATCTATAAAAGGAATCGAGAAAGAGGTAAAACTATTTATCACAGGCATAAGAGATTCAAAAGAAGCAATGGCGAGTTCACTAGTTTTAGAAGGTCAAATGAACCTGTTGGATTGGGGAATTGACTATGATAAAATTGTGAATGGTAGATCGGATGCTGTTCCCACAAAATGGATGTATCTGAACATGAAGATTGAGATGTTGTAGGTGGTGTATTAGAAATAGTGTAGAAGCGCTTCAAACCAGTTCAGTAACGTCTATAAGTAATTTGCTACGTCCATTGAACTTGTCAAAATGAACTATCAAAATATAAAAAGGGAAGCTCGCAAGTTTCCCTTTTTATATATCTAAAAATGATAAATACTACATCTTATCAATAATCTTCTCAATCAATTCGGTGGTAGAACCATAGCTGAGTCCTTCTGCTTTGGCAATATCAACGGCTTTTTTAGCTTTCTTCAAGGCTTTCGTATAATTTCCTGTTTTGTACAATAAAGCAGCATGTGTATCTACATTATAATAGGTTGCTTCTAGTTCAATAGAACGTTCCACTACTTTAATCGCTTTAAATAAGGCATCAATATCACTGTGTTCCTTATAGGTATGCCATGCTAGCGAATTCAACTTACTCGAAGAATCCCAAATCTTATCTAAAGTAGCCTGACTAAACTCATCAGCATCGCCGTGTTTGGCTGTAGCATCGTAAAAACTTTCATCGGATGTTGTTTCCGTAGAAACCGTAGTTCCTGAATCGCCGCCCATGTGTTTTTCAATCAAACCTGCCATTTTTTCCTTACTCATGGCACCTTCAATCTGTTCTAAATTTGCACTGTTATAAATAAACAAATACGTCGGCATTGCGTTCACGCCTAAAGCATCGTCTACTTGATTCTTATCAACATCAATCTTATAAAAATCAACACGATCTTTATACTTTTTCTCCAACTCCGCTATAATCGGATCCATGCGTTTACAAGGTCCGCACCAAGTGGCGTAAAAATCTAGGACAATCAATCGGTCATTATCTACGAGTAACTTTGACTCTGCGGTGGCATCAGTCAATTCAGTTTGTGCAGTAGAAGGAATGGCAATACAAAGAAGTAGAAGTAGCAATACATTTTTCATAATAGTGATTTAAAATAGAAGTTAAATTTATATAAAAAAAACGGTGTCCTAAAAGAATATCGTAAATTTTTGATGTAAGATGCCCATTTATAGATGAGTAGCTTTTGCAATCAAAATCAAAAAGGATGCCAGTTCTTAAAGAATAATTTTTTCTTTTTTTTAAAACACTTGTTGATTGAGGTGATGTTCGTGGAAAAGAAGCAAGAATATAGATTCAAGAATCAAGACTTTTCAAAAACCGTCAGTTCGAATGAAATCTTGGAAAGATTTAGTATCGAGAACAGCTTAGTATCGACAAAATTTTATTAGACTTTGAAGTACTTCTCGATACAATTTTCTATCGAAAATCACTCGAAGTGACGTAATCTGTTAGTTGAGAGAGATTGCCACGAACTTTCACAAGTTCTTGCAAAGACGAATAAAAGAAGCAAGAATATAGAGACAAAATTCTAGGCTTTCAAAGTACTTCTCGATACTTCGTCTTCGACTCAACTCGAAGTGACGTTTTGAGTCCAACAACCTAAGAAGTCTACATTTCGACTCCGCTCAATGTTCGCAAGTCCAACTAATCCAACTTCTCAAACAAAAACAAAGTATTCATCTTCAAGGAATTATCAATCACAATCATTTTGCGTTTGATGACGACTAATGCACTGTCTTTTTGCATATGTTCTGAATTGATAATGTATGTGTACAAAACTTTTTGAGTCGAAATGCTATCATTTTGGTTGTGTAAATCGTCTAAAAATAAAATATCTCGAATTTCAATCGTTTCTATAGAATCTGAAAGTGTAAAATCAAACTTAGATGAGTTTGCCAACTGTTCTTTAATCGCTTCTTGAAACTCAGGATGTTTTATTGCCAACACTTTTGCTTCGTAATTGGCTTGTAATTTTTCTTCAATCTCTGTATTCATTCCTTCTAAAGAAAAATCAATTTTAGTAGCATCTTTTTCGTCAGTATCATTTAATAAATCACTTCTATTCACTTTAAATTCTTCGCTTTTTACAGCGTTATCTTCCTTTTTTGCAGCATATTGATTGCATGAAACACACAGTAAGAAACAAACGATATATACAATTTTTAGCTTCATTGAATCATAAATTTAAGTTTCACAATCTTTTCATTTGCATATACTTTGTCAAGAATTTTCATCTTTTTTAAGCTACTTGTCGGAATCGTCAATAGATTGATGAATTCCTTTTTTGTATAAATTTCAATGCCAATATTATTTGTAAAAGCTCTATAAATTTGTGCGTTATCCGCGATGAGTTCCTGCAATTGATCACGGCGTTTTTTCCAATCTTTTTTGTTTCCATTGGCGTAATACAATAACATCAACGCATAATCGTCGGTTTGTAATTGAACGGTTTTATGATGATTGGAATTGATATGTCGCACAATGGTATCCGTTTTATGATAGGGCGATTTCACCACGAATTTCAATTCTTGTTCAGGCGTCGTATACGAGAAGCAACCCAAACTATCTGTTTTAAAATACAAAGGCGATTCTTGGGCACGCAAAACAATAATATCCAACGGAATATTCGTAATTGATGCACGTTGATCCGCATCTATAAAACAAAATGAAAAGGTGTTTTCTTTCGGATAGAACGTGTAAATCCCAAAGGCGAATAAGGGTACAATTAAAAGTAACCATAAGAGTTTTGAGGAAGATTTCGCAGCCTTTTCAACTTCAACTTCATTTTCAGTTTCAGTTTCAATTTCTGTCTGTTGTTGCACAAAATCATTCCAGTTTTCGTAGCCGACATACATGCTGAGTAAATTCAACATATCCACGCGTGGCAACTTTTTGGCATCATTCTTAATATAGGTATAAAACCATTTTTCGCTAATACTTCCTTTGGTTTTACTGCGTAAATCTTCTTGAAAATCAATAATAGTGTTTCCTTTCCAATCACAAATGTCGTCAGAAGCCGCATGCGAAGTCAAAAAAGTGCTCGCAATTTGCTGTTTTAGGAGTGAAAAATAATATGTTTTTTCTGTGTTCAATTAAAAGTAAAGTTCAGGTAATCAGTGATTTGTATTTTGTAAAATAATTTACAAAGCCGTTACAAGCTATTTACAAAGCTTCACGGTAAAACTCCCATAGGTTTGTGCTTGTAATCCTTAAAAATATAAAATTATGAATGCAATCACACTAAAACGAATCGTAAAATCGTATGTACTGATATTTCTTCTCTTAATTTCGATGTCATGCAGCATGAATTCATCAGATCATAAAGAAGATTTGATGTTGGAAAACGTAGACCTAAGAAATGATTTTAAAAGCGTAGATAATGAAATTGATGAAGACAAAAAAACGGCGGATAAAAGCAACGGTTTAACGTCTACACAAACCAATCAATTAGTAGAATCAAACATTCCGACCGATTTAAAAATCATCAAAACGGCAAGTACGCGGTATAAAGTGAAAAATATTGAACAAGCCTTGGCGGAAATCAAACAAGCAATGTATATACATGGCGGTTATATTTCAGAATTGCGATTTGATAAAAATTATCATGAAAAACAAAACCGATTCACGATTAAAATTCCAAAAGAAAACTTTGACCTCATGCTAGATGGCATCCAGAAATTTGCCGAAGAAACCGATTATGTAAATATTTCAACAACAGATGTGACTGAAAAATATATGGACGTACAAACGCGCTTGAAAACAAAATTAGAAGTCAAAGAACGTCTAGAAGCGGTATTGCGTAAAAACGCGAAAACAGTCAAAGATATTTTAGCAACAGAAGCGGAGTTAAGAGTCATTCAAGAAGAAATTGAAGCAGCGCAAGGCAAAATAAAATACATGAGCAGTAGAGTTGCGTATAGCACGATTCAAGTAGAAATTTATGAAACCATTACCTTTAAGGAAAAACCAGTTTCGTATGAAAAAGGATTTGGAGCCAAAGCAAAAGAAGGGTTGTCAGCGGGTTGGAATTTTATTCAAAATTTAGCCATTGGAATCTTATATGTTTGGCCAATCATTTTAGTTTTACTTGTTGGAATTGTTCTTTTCAGAAGATGGAGAAAGGGGAAGAAATAGTATAATGAATCAAGACTTTTAAAACCGTCAGTTCGAGTGATTTTAAAAGTGAAACGGATAAAAATTGTATCGAGAACAGCTTCGGATTAGAAAATTTCAAAGTACTGCCTGATAGTGCTACTGAGTTTGGCGAAATACAATTTTCTATCGAAAATCACTCGAAGTGACGTAATCTGTTTGTAGAAAACCACTATAAATGTCAAATTATATATTTAATTTTGAATCTTTTAGGTTTTGAATTTCTCTAAACAAAACAAATCCTTACTTTTGTTGACCGTGAAAGATATCCTAACCAAATACATTCCCGAACGCGCTGTGGACGCTACTTTTGAATTGATTAAAAGCAATCAAGTGCATCTAAAGATTGTGAATCAACGCGTGACACGTCATGGCGATTATCGCAAAATGCCCAATGGACAACATCTGATTACGGTAAATGCAGGCGAAAATAAATATCGTTTCTTTGTGACGCTCATTCACGAAATTGCACATTTAATTGCCTTTGAGGAATTTGGGCGACAGATAAAACCACATGGAATAGAGTGGAAGCGGACTTTTCAACAACTGATGTTACCCTTCATTAATCCGGAAATATTTCCAACACGAATCTTGCCTATTGTAGCCAATCATTTCAGAAATCCGAAAGCAAGTAGCGATACCGATGCAAAATTTGCCTTGGCACTCAAACAATATGATCCTGAAAACGACAAGCATTATGTGTTTGAAATTCCCATAGGAAGTACCTTCCGATTGCACAATGGAAAAGTATTTAAACGTGGAAATAAGCGTGTAAAGCGATTTGAATGTGTTGAAACGGCAACGGGACGCATTTATTTATTCAACCCGAATGCAGAAGTTGAGTTGTTAAGAAGTTAATAATATCAACTTTTTTTACTTTTTTCAGCAATCTGTATTATATTGCTTCTTTAACAATAATCCTACCAACGAATAATGACGATAATGAACAAGAATTATTATGCAATTCTAATGGCTGGCGGCGTAGGCTCTCGATTTTGGCCAGTGAGTACTTCTAGTTTTCCAAAGCAATTTCACGATATGCTAGGAACTGGCGAAACCTTACTTCAAAAAACATTTAGTAGGCTGAGTACATTAATTCCAAAAGAAAATATTTACATTCTTACCAATGAGATGTACAATGATTTAGTGCTAAAACAATTACCTGATGCAACGCAAAAACAAGTATTGCTAGAACCCGCAATGCGAAATACGGCACCTTGTATTTTATATGCTTCGTTAAAAATTCAAATAGAAAATCCGGATGCAGTCATGGTAGTTGCGCCAAGCGATCACTGGATTGAAGACGAAAATGCTTTTATAGCTAATTTACAAACTTCTTTTGACAAATGTGAAAAAGAAAACGTGTTGATGACCTTGGGGATTCAACCGACATTTGCCAATACAGGCTATGGATACATCAACTTTCAAGCGAGTGAAAATGCCATAAAAAAAGTGATTAAATTCACGGAAAAGCCCGATTATGATACTGCTAAAACGTTTTTGGATAGCGGAAATTATTTGTGGAATGCAGGTATTTTTATTTGGAGCGTGGAAACCATTATTACAGCGTTTCAAAATTTTCAACCCAAATTATACGATCTTTTTGATGAAGGATTAACGGTGTACAATACCGATTTTGAAGATGATTTTATTCGTGATAATTACGAACGCGCTGAAAATATTTCCATTGATTACGCTATTATGGAACGTGCAAAACAAGTATATGTATTGCCCGCAACCTTTGATTGGAACGATTTAGGAACTTGGGGAAGTTTATACGATAAACTCGATAAAGAAAAAGATGGAAATGCGGTGGTAAATGCACAAACGGTGTTGCAAGATGCAAGCGGAAATATGATTCGTACGGCTGGAAAAAAAGTCGTGGTAATTGATGGATTAAATGATTATATTGTCGTAGATAAAGAAGATGTATTGCTAATTTACCCAAAAGCAAAAGAGCAAGACATTAAAGAAGTTTTACAAAAAGTCAAAGATAAATTTGGCGAAAATTACGGATAAACATGAGTACAGAAGAAGAAAATAAGTTCAATTTTTCGGAAGAGGAAGAACCAAAAATAACAGCGGAAACCACGCCGCCAACAGACGCAAAAGGATTGTGGCAAGGATTTAAGAAGTTCTTATATGAATTGCTTGATATTCGCCAAGATGTTGATAAGGATCAAACCATTGAAGATATTAAAAAAGACATTCCATTCAAGGGCGCAACGGCTTGGATTTTAGTGTGTTCTATATTTGTAGCTTCGGTCGGATTAAATGCAAACTCTATTCCTGTTGTTATTGGAGCCATGTTAATATCTCCCTTAATGGGGCCAATTTTAGGAATGGGAATGTCCATAGCTATTAATGATATTTACACCTTGCGTAAATCGCTGATTAACTTTGGTGTCATGGTATTTTTGAGTGTACTCACGGCTTTTTTATTCTTCAAATTCTTTCCACTTCAGGTAGATTCTTCAGAATTACTAGCGCGAACAAAACCAGATATTCGAGATGTATTGATTGCTTTTTTTGGTGGTTTGGCATTAATCATTGCCCGAACCAAAAAAGGAACGATTGCCTCTGTAATTTTTGGAGTAGCCATTGCAACGGCTTTAATGCCACCATTATGTACGGTTGGATTCGGATTGGCAAAAGGTGGAATGAAAGGCTGGGAATATGCTGGTGGTGCGATGTACTTGTTTGTCATTAACACCATTTTTATTGGCTTGGCAACGTTTTTAGTACTGAAACTGTTGCGTTTCCCGATGCTAAAATATGCAAACTCTGCCAGACGTAAACGCATTTCACAACTGGCTTCTGTAGTGGCGCTAGCGGTGATGATTCCTGCGGTTTGGACATTTTGGGATGTTCTTCAAAGTAGTAATGCCGAAAGAGATTATAATTTATTCGTGGAAAAAATAGAAAAAAATCCAGAAGTTTGGTTGCAAAGAAGAAAAGAAGATTTAGATCTAACTAATAAAAAAATATTCCTCCATTTCAATGGAGAAGTACCATCTGTGTTGGAAGCTGAATACAGAAGTGATCTGAAAAACTATGAAAATATCAAAGATTTTGACTTGGAAGTTTTTGGTAATAAAAATAGAAGTGTAGACAAAATTTCAGAAGCTTTAGATAGAGCATACAAAGATTTAGACCAAAAAGAATTAGTCATTCAAGGACTCGAAAATCAAATTACAGAATTGAAACAAGAGGTTTTAATCTTGAAAGACCAATTAGGATCGAAAGCTTCGATAGAAAATGCGAAGTATGTAGCGTTTAGCAAAGTAATGAAAGATGCAAAAATTAAATATGCAGACTTGCGTCAATTTGGATTTGCTAAAATGTTAAACTCTAATGATTTTATTACAGTTGATAGCATTCCAGTAGCTACTGTAAAGTGGAATCCGCAATTGACGGACAGTGTACAAACGCTTCGTGAGAAAGAACTACAAACTTGGTTGCGTAAAGAATTGAGTTTGGATACCTTGATTATTGAACGCATTGAAAATAAATAGAAAAAATAAAAACAGTGATTGTTAAGCGAACTTAGGTTCGCTTTTTTGTTTATGAATTCGTGCCACAAATCAATTTATACCCAAAACCGCGTACATTTACAATTTGAATCTCCGAATCGTTTTTCAGTTTTTTACGAAGTTTGGAAATAAAAACGTCCATACTTCGTGCATTAAAAAAGTCATCATCGCCCCAAAGTTTATTCAAAATAAAGGTTCTGTCTAAGACAGCATTTCGTTTTTCAGCCAAATAAAATAATAATTCCGCTTCACGATGTGTCAATTGCACAGGCGTTTTATCCCAAATCAATTGTTGTTGTGTATGATTAAAAATATACTTTCCAATCGGAATGTGTGAATGATCTTGCTTTAAGTGAATTCTATCCAATAACGCATGAATCCGAACAATGAGTTCTTCCATGCTAAACGGTTTTTTTAAATAATCGTTTCCGCCGTGTTGAAAACCTTCAATCACATCTTTCACTTGTGATTTTGCGGTTAAAAAAATAATTGGAATCGTTGGATTTTCTTGTCGAATTTCTTGAGCCAATGTAAAACCATCTTTTTTGGGCATCATGACATCTAAGACTAAAATTTCGGGTTGTTCCTTTTGATACGTTTCGAAAGCTTCTTCACCATTTTCACATAAAAACACTTCAAAATCGCGTGATTCTAAGCTTTCTTTTACAATCTGTCCCAACGCGGGTTCGTCTTCTGCCAAGAGCAGTTTTATCATCGCTGTTTTCATCCGAGCAGTGTAATTTTAAAAATAGTATAATTCGTATTTGGCACTAACTGAATAGTTCCTTGGTGCTTTTCCACAATCTTTTTTGTGTAATACAAGCCAATTCCAAAACCTTTGACATCATGTGTATTTCCTGTTGGAATTCGGTAAAACTGATCGAAAATCTTCTCGCTTTGCGATTTGTCAATGGTATTTCCAGAATCAGAAACTGTAATTTCAATCGTTTCTTGTACTTTGGCAACCTTTACTTCAATCTGGTCACCACCATATTTTAGAGCATTATCTATTAAATTGTTTAGGGCGTTTTCAAAATGAAAAGCATCAACATCTAGGGAGAAATGTTCGGTATTCGTGTAAAATTTAACGGATTTTGCAGAGGTTAATGCTTGTTGTTTCTCTGTAATTTTCTGAACAAAATCGACAATATCTACCGTTTCTTTCTGTAATAATAAATTTTCGCTATCTAAGGTGGCAGTTTCCAATAACTTTTCCACCATGAGGTGTAATTTTTTCAATTGCTTATCGGAAATCGCTAGATATTTTTGTGCCTTTTCAGGGTCTTTCAATGCGTCAAAATGTTGAATTGCTTCCAATGCAGTTGAAATCGTTGTAATGGGCGTTTTGAATTCGTGTGTAATATTACTAATCAAATCATTCTTAATTTCCGCCAATTGTTTTTGCCGTCGAATCACGCGTAACAAATAAAATAAGGAAGTAATAATTGCCAGCGAAAATATGGTTGACAATAAAATTCCAAACATGCTTTTCTTCCAAATAGTATTTGAAATATTAGCATATTGCAACTCTAACTTTTCGTTAGGTCTCAAGTACGCAGATTTCGCATTCGTTTTCAAAAACTGTTTCGGAAGTTCATCATTACTAATCTCATGAATAACAGTTTCACCTATATATTGATTCAAACGATACGGAAAGGCAATTTGTTTTCGATCGAATTCGGTATCCAAAAAGGTTTGCAACTTCTTAAAATCCAACGAATCTTTAGAAATCGAGATGTATAATGAAGAAATTTCATTAAACAAACGAATGCTATCTTTTATTGGTAATATGCGTGAAATTGAACGTGTCGAATCGGAATGAATCAATCTAGTTAAGGAATCTATGTTGAGATGTCGATTTCGAGTATCAATGATAATAGTATCTCCACTTCCGGCTGTATTTAAACTTGATTCAATACTTGTGAAAATAGAATCAAAATTTACACCTTTCAATCTTTCAAACGCATTTAGATCTTTGATCTTACTTGTGGCATCCATACTCACAAACATTAATCGTTCCTTTTTAGCGAAATCGGCATAATACGCTTCCACTGCATTGTCCAAACTAATCTGAACCTGATTGATAAATTGTTGCTTGTTAACTTGATAGTTTTTATAATTCCAATACACTTGCACGGCGATCGTAATCGCTATGGTGGCGATGATTCCATATAAAATCCAAGAAGAACGTTGTTGATTCATTTTGTTATAATTACAAGTCAAAAGTAAGGAGTTATTTGTAATTCTAACTATCGCTTAACACTCGTTAACGTTCGTTAACCCTAAAAGAGTTTTTTCTTGTTCATATTTGTAACATCAAATTAAAAAACATAAATTATGAAAAACAACTATGCACGAACGATCATTGTGTTCGTTTTTATGCTTGTTACGGCTTTACTCAACGCACAAGACTTTCAAGGGGTTGCCACCTACAAAACAAGTCGCAAAATGGATCTTAAAATTGACAGCACAGCACAAAGTCAAGGAATGAATGAAGACATGCAAAAAAAGCTGAATGCCATGTTGCAAAAACAATTTCAAAAAGAATACAAACTTACGTTTAATGCTTCCGAATCTATCTACAAGCAAGAAGGGAAACTAGCAGCGCCAGCACCCGGAAATGACGGAATGATGATTATGGTTATGGGCGATAGCGAATCGAAAGCACTATACAAAAACACCAAAGAAAAGCGCTATGCAAACAAAGAAGATATTATGGGGAAGGTATTTTTAATTCAAGATTCATTACAAGATACACCATGGAAACTGGAAAGCGACACTAAATTTATTGGGCAATATACCTGTTATAAAGCAACACGTACGAGGGAAATTGAAAGAATAACATCCACGTCATTCAATGATGATAGTAGTGAACCAAAAACGACCAAAGAAACTAGTACCATTACAGCTTGGTATACACTAGAAATTCCCGTTAATAACGGCCCGGGAATGTATTGGGGATTACCAGGATTGATTTTGGAAGTAAATGATGGATCAGAAACGATTGTATGTAGTAAAATTGTAATCAACCCAAAAGATAAAATCAGCATTGAGGAGCCAACAAATGGTAAAAAAGTGAATCAAGCTGCGTTTGATGAAATCATGGAGAAAAAATCTAAAGAAATGATGGAGCGTTACCGTGGTAATCGCAGAGATGGTAATGATGGTATGAGAATTGAAATTAGAGGGTAAAAACATGAAAAATAATTTAAAATATCAGTGCCTACTATTCCTCATTTGTTTGTTAGGTTTTGTAGCAACCATACAAGCGCAAGTAGCTACCATTCCTTTTGAAAGTGATGGATTAATGTTTATCAAAGTAAAAGTGAATAATCATGCGGAACCACTGAACTTTGTATTTGATACTGGCGCGTCTACGGCAGTCTTAGATGAAACAGTAGCGAAGGAAATTGGTGTAAAGGCAAATTATCAGCAACCAGCACAAGGTGCCGCAGGAACCGAAATGTATCATATTGCATTGTCACAAAAATTGCACATTCAAGATATTACCTTAGCAGATGCACATATCGTTTTGGTCGATTTAGACCAATTGTCTAAACGGAGCAATCAAAAAATTGATGGAATTATTGGCTATAATATCATGCAACAGTTTGTCACACAAATTGATTACGATCAGCAAGAAATAAAGTTATTTAAAAGTGTAGATGATATCGAAAATGTAGGTGCATATAAAGTATTATCTGCATCATTAGATTTTGCATCTATTCCGCAAGTTGAACTTGAATTTACACTCCAAAATAATCAAAAATTTAAAGGAAACTTTCTATTTGATTCAGGTGCTAGTATGACATTTTTACTCAATACGCCTTTTGTAAAAGCAAATAAAATAGAGACGCTCATTGGAAAAACAATTGAAAACAAAGCAGAAAGCTTAACGACTTCTTCTAATTTTAAAATTGGAAGCGTCACAAGCGTACAATTAGGCGATTTTGCATTTGGTGAAATGCCCATCGATTTGTCAAATAGTACATCAGGTGTGATGGCTTCCAAAGAATATACAGGAATTTTGGGCGTGAAAATCATTCAAAGATTTCACATCATTTTAGATTATAAGAATCAAAAAATCTATCTAGCACCGAACAAAAGGTATGCAGATAAATTTGAATTTCCACGCAGTGGCATTTCGCTAGAAAAGGAGGCGGATAAAATTAAGGTTTCAAATGTAGTTAAAGCGTCTGAAGCTTACGAAAAAGGAATTCGAGAAGGAGATCAATTGCTTGAAATAGATGGAGTTGCGGCAAACGATACCCGCAAGTGTCGCGAATTACTAAAACAAAAAGATACAAAGGTAAAACTCAAACTAAAAGACGAAAAAGGTGAAGTAAGAACCGTCATCATCTTCTTAAAACGACTCATTTAGTCATCATTTTAAGAACAATTAAGAAAAGCTTAACAGTGTTGAATTAAACTTAAAGAAAAAACTAAGGTCTAAATAAAGTTAAAAACGTAACTTTTTACCCTGTTATGTACTAACATGACAAGAATTATAAAAATATAAAGACCTAATAAATGAAACGTATTTTACTTTGGAGCTTACTTTTATGCACTGTTAGTGTATTCGCTCAAAATTTTCAAGGAAAAGCTTATTACCAATCCAAAACAACCATGGATACCAATTGGGGCGGTAGAGAAATGTCTGAAGAACAGAAAAAGCGAATCAAAGAGCGTATGAAAAGCTTCTTAGAAAAAGTATACGTATTAGATTTTGGCAGAACGGTTTCTATCTACAAAGAAGAAGAAAAAATTTCAGCACCAGGACAAGGTGGAGGCGGTGGATTTGGTAGAATGATGATGGGAAGTTTTTCACAAGGAGAACAGTACAAAGATGTTCAAAAAGGAGTACTCATGGAATCGAAAGAATTTTTTGGAAAAAAGTTCTTAATCAAAGACAGTTTGCCAAAACTTGAATGGAAAATGGAAGGTGAAACGAAGCAAATTGGAAAATACCTTTGTTTTAAAGCAACAGCACTCAAAAAAGTGGATGAACTCGATTTTAGCAGTATGCGTCCAAGAAATCGGGACAATGACAAAGACAAAACGGCTGAAGAGAAAAAACAAGACTCTATAAAAGCGGCAAAAGATCCGTTTAGTCAAGTAGATATTCCAAAAGAAATCTTAGTAACCGCTTGGTATACATTAGACATTCCTGTGAATCAAGGGCCAGGTGAATATTTCGGATTGCCAGGATTAATTTTAGAAATAAACGCGTATAAAACCACTATTTTATGTTCTAAAATTGTGATGAATCCAGAAGAAAAAAATCCGATTTCTGAACCAACAAAAGGACAAGAAGTTACACGTAAAGAATACAACGAAATTGTAAAAACTAAAATGCAAGAAATGCGCGACATGTATCGTGGACGCGGCGGTCGTGGAGGACGTGGTGGAAGAGGATAAAACCTTGTCCAAACCGACAACTAATCAGAAGAAAACAAATCAATGAAAAATATAATACTTGTACTGCTATATTTCATGGCACAGGCAACCTTTGCTCAAATTAAATTGGAAGGTGTTGTAAAAGATACCTTAGGAAAGCCTTTGGAACTCGCTAATGTCATTGCTTTAAACAAAGCAACTAACGCATTAGAATCTTATGGAATTACCAACAATGAAGGACGTTTTAGACTCTCAGTCAAAAAAAATACAGCATATTTAATCAAAGTGAGTTATATCGGTTTGGCTACAATTAATGATTCATTGACGACAAAAGAAACAGACATTACGAAAAATTTTGTCATGAAAAGGGATACTGAATTAGATGCCGTTGAACTCACATACGAAATGCCCGTAACCATCAAAGGAGATACCATTATCTACAATGCAGATTCCTTTAAAAACGGCTCCGAAAAAAAGTTGGGCGATGTCTTAAAAAAGTTGCCCGGCATGGAAGTCGATGATGAAGGCGAAATAAAAGTAGAAGGCAAAACCGTTAGCAAAGTAATGGTGGAAGGAAAAGAATTTTTTGATGGCGACAGTAAATTAGCCACTAAAAACATTCCCGCAGACGCCATTGATAAAGTGGAAGTCTTAAAAAACAGCAATGAAGTTGGACAACTCAGAGGACTTGGAAATGATCAGGATAATGTAATGATTAACATTAAACTGAAAGAAGGAAAGAAAAACTTCTGGTTTGGAGAAATTACAGGCGGATTAGGTCCTGAAGAACGCTATATAGCCAATCCACGATTATTCTATTACAGTCCAGAATACAGTGTTAATATCATTACAGATTTCAATAATATTGGCGCCATTCCGTTTACACGACGTGATTATTTTAAATTTTCGGGCGGATTCAGAAATACCTCAAGAAATACAGGAACCAACTTCAATGTAGCTTCCAGTGATATCGGATTTCTAACCTTGCAAAACAACAGAGCAAAATCAATTGATTCCAAATTTGGAGCAGCAAACTTTAGTTATTCACCAAAGAAAACATGGGACATTACTGGTTTTGCCATCTATTCGGGTTCACGAACCGAATTACAGCAAAACAGTATTAATAATTATATTGATGAAAGTACGCCTGATGAAATCACAGCGACCAATACGAGACAAAAAAGCGATTTAGGATTGTTCAAACTAAGCACCAGTTACAAGCCAAATTCCAACAATCAAATGGATTATGATTTCTTTGCGAAAATATCAAAACAAAGTGAACGCCAAGATTTCTTTTCTTCCTTATTGGGCGATATTGATGAGAATCAGTCTCAAAATCCGTATAGTATCAACCAGAATTTTAACTATTATTATACGCTAAACGATAACCATATTTTTGCGTTTGAAGCGCAGCATTTATTACAAGATGAAGATCCATTTTACAATGCAAAATTAGCAGAAAGTGATCAATTTCGTTTTACGGATGTGTTAGGCTTAAATACATCGCAATCGTTTTTAGACATTGCACAAGACAAGCGTGTAAAAACCTATAAATTTGACGCACGATTGGATTATTGGTATGTGTTGAATCAGAAAAGTAATATCAACATTACTGCCGGAACGACCTTGAGTACACAACAATTTAACTCTGAAATCTATCAATTTTTAGATAGTGGAAGCAAATTGCCATTAATCAATCCGCAAAGTGATGTCATCAATGATGTGAAATACAATTTTAGCGATACCTATTTAGGAGCACACTATAAAATAAAATCAGGAAAATTTACCTTTACACCCGGAATTACGGCACATGCGTACAGCACTAAAAATGTGCAATTTGGTTCTGAATTTCAAGAAAGCTTTATGCGTTTCTTGCCAGATCTAAACGTTCGTCTGCAATTGAAAAACTCTGAAAACATCAACTTCAACTATCAAATGCAAACCGATTTTACAGATGTAAACCGATTGGCAGAAGGTGTCGTTTTTAATAACTATAATTCTTTATTCTCCGGAAATAGAACGCTTGAAAATGCACTCTCACACAATGTAAATTTGAGTTATTTTAGCTTTAATTTGTTTAATTATACAAATATATTTGCCTTCTTAAATTACAACAAACGCGTAGATCCAATTCGAAATCGCTCGCAATTCTTAACGATTCCGGGCGCGAATCCAGGCGATCCTGATGTGCAAAGTACCAACAGCGTTTCGACACCTTTTAACTCAAACTTTGCAGATGAAACCTTCTCCGCAAACGGACGATTTGAACGTACCTTTGGAAAACTAAAAGCTTCTATTGGCGGAAACTTCGCGTTGTCGAAATTTACACAAGAAATCAACGGAAACAAAAGTGTCAATGAGTCCTTTACACAAGCATATCAAACCCGATTTAGCACCAACTTTAGAGACGCACCAAATATTGAAGTTGGTTACAATTTAACCATCAATGAGTACGATCAGGGAACAAATACCAACCGATTCATTACCAACAGTCCGTTTGTAAATGTAGATGCGTATTTCTTAAAGAGTTTCATCTTTACAGCAGATTATTCGTATAACAACTATAAAAATGAAGAACGAACCATTAACAGTTACAGTTTCTTAAAAGCAGAATTATCCTATCAAAAGAAAGATAGCAAATGGGAATATACAATTAGCGGCACCAACTTGTTAAATACAAAATCGTTGAATCAAGATAATTCCAATGATTTCTTAACAAGTACGAGCGAATATTTCATTCAGCCGCGGTATGTGATTTTGAGTTTGAAGTATAATTTGTAAAATTTATTGAGTAGTTATATAATAAAAAGAAGCTGTTTGTAAAGTTTTAAAACAGCTTCTTCTTTTCTAAAAG
>CAYGPQ010000010.1:16664-60970 GCA_964351775.1 uncultured Kordia sp.
ATTGGGCCTTGGATCCCAACCCAAGAGAAAAGGCTTCTTTTCTAAAAGAAAATAATTAAAAAACCGCAATATTTTAATCCTCTTAATTAGATAACAAAACTTGAAAATGGTTGCGTCAATATTTAAAAAAGTTACTTTTCAGTATAATTAGTTGTAAAACAAAAAAACACCAAGCAAAACAATTGTTGTCCCACTCGGTGTTTTTTAAGCAATATTTTTTTGAAAAGATATAGAATTATCCTTTCGTGATAATTCTTTCTACATACACATAAGGTCCATCTGGTGCTGCCTGAGCAATACGCGCGCAATACCAATCTGCTCCAAATTTTAATCCAGTATCCCAAGGACTATTTTTTGCGTCTGCCCATGTCCATTCTTTTGCATTTGAATCTGGATTTGAAGGCCATCCTTTTTCGTAGACTTCAATTTTATCTTTTTGAGCTCTAAAAGGAGCATTTGTACTCCATTCTAACCATAATGTCCCACGCCTTTCAAAAGTGGTCAATTTCCATGTGTACGTCTTTTCATCTGTTTGATGCTTTGTTGCTTTTTCCATGATATAAATGAATTAATAATATATGCCTACTCTATAAAAGGATTTTCGGCTTCGTCCTATTTGATTGTTTGATATCTCAAAATTCATCAAAATAGCACGACGAAAACAGGCTGTAAGTACTGAAAACACGTTTCCGTAGATTCCCGCAATTCATAGTGGTTTATACGTGTTTATACGTTTGTAGTAAGAAATTGAGTAATATTTTAGCTAATTTTAGATCAAATTAAAAAAAGAAAACCCTGCCAAATTAGTAGTAATCACATAAATTAATCACCAATGAAAAATCAAAAAAAGAAAGAAAAAAAAGAAGATTATTCAAAACATAGACGTAGATGGCAACGAGAAGATATGTTGCAACTATCGCATCATTTTCATAAAATAACAACCGATGGCGAGCAGTATACGAGAACGAGTGATTTTAAAATGGACGCAGCTGATGTTAAAGTTTTTGATGCGATGAAAAATGATATCAAACACATTGAAATCCATTTAGGCTTAAAAAAAAGAGATAAGAAAAAACAAACCTTTTTTCCGATTTTAAGAGTAGAAAGTAAAGATGGCAGCGAACACTACTTTAAACTAGATCCTATCGAAAACTCAGACGAAAGAGACAGAACTACTGCGGAAGTCCCAGATCTATTCAAAGAAATGATATGTAAAAATTGGGACGAAATAGATATTCATTTGATAGATGATTTATTTACAGCTCGAAAAATAGAAGTTGCAGATGATAAAAGGACAGAATCTACCGTGAGAGTTTTGCACTACAAAGTGAATGATGCAATGATAGAATCTGTGATCCAAAAACTCAAAGGAATACATGAAATTAGCTTATATTCTGGAATTGACATGAATAAATTTTCAAATAAAGAACTCATTTCTTTTACGCCAGTTTTAGGGTTTAAGTATACAGAAAGAAATGCACCTAAAGAAACCATCGGATTAAAAGGTGTATTAGAATTTATGGATGGGAAAGAAGTATTTGTTGAATATTCAAGTCCGTGTCCACCGACTTGTTAAACAGAATATAATGAGTAAAGAACTCTTTGGAATTTTACGATTAATTTCATCATTTGCGGTGATACTCCCATTGCTAATTGCCTTGTGGAAATATCATCGCTTGGACAAAATGCAATTAAAATTAAGCTATCTCTTACTCACAATTTTAGTGGTAGAATCAATTTCGAATGTGTTATGGTATCAGAAAATAAACAATTCGCCGGTATATCATTTTTACACCATTATTGAATGTATTTTGATTGTAAATATCTATAAAGATGAATTAAACAAACTATTTCCAAAGCGTTTCTTTTATGTATTGATTGCGGTATTCACCCTATTTTCAATAGTTAATATGTGTTATTTTCAGAGTTTTTGGAAGTTTAATTCCAATGCAACCACATTGTTAGGATTTTTGGTCATATTTCTTTCGCTCAGTTATTTTTATGCCTTGTTGAAAGAAGTGAAATACAGCGCGTTAGAACAAAATCCGATGTTTTGGCTAAATGCAGGCTTTTTAATCTATTTTTCGAGTAACTTAATCCTGTTTTTTATCAACAATAGTATGTTTAAATCAGCGAATGAAGTCAGTCTTTTAGTTTGGGGATTACACGCCATTGTCAATATAGTATTAACCATTTTTTACACAATTTCCGTATGGGTGAATCCGAAACAGCTGTAAATCTAAAAATTATCATTATCGGAATGGTGATGCTTTTTGTATTATCATTGGCGGTCATTTTATTTTTTATTATCTATCAAAAGCGATTGTTGGCGCAGCAAAAAAAGCATCAGCAAGTTGCTGCGGATTATCAACGAGAATTATTAGGTGTGGCCATAGAAAGTCAAGAAAAAGAACGGACGCGCATTGGAAAAGAATTGCATGATGATGTAGGCGCATTACTAACGACGACGAAATTATATTTAAGTCAAGTCTCACCCGAACTTTCTGCGGAAGAATTGACAACTACTGCCGAAAAAATGCGTTCGTTATTTGACAATATGATTCAATCGGTGCGAAATATTTCACAAGATTTGCGACCTGTCATTTTAGAAAAATTAGGATTAATTGAAGCTGTACAAAATTTGGTGCAAACGGTAGACGATTCTAGTAAATTGAAAGCTCTTTTTGTGAATAATAGCACAAGTTCTATCGCGAAAGCAGACGAATTAAATGTATATAGAATCATTCAAGAATTGATCAATAACACTTTAAAACACGCCATGGCATCCAACATTTCCATCACGTTTAGCAACGAAGGAAACGCACTCAAAATTATATACGAAGATGATGGCATTGGATTGCAACAAGAATACTTAAACCAAAAAGGAATTGGACTGAGAAATATAGAAAGCAGATTGTCTGTAGTATCCGGAACCATTCATTTCAACGCCCAAAAATCAGGCATGAAAGCAACGCTAAAAATACCCAGCTAATATGAGCAACGAAATCATACAACTAGGCTTAGTAGACGATCACAATTTATTCCGTGAAGGCATCAAGTCGTTATTAGATAAAATTTCGGATGTCAATTTGGTATTGGAAGCGGTCAACGGAAAAGACTTGTTTACAAAGTTGAAAAACGACGTTCCCGACGTGATTTTGTTAGACTTAGAAATGGAAGAAATGAATGGCGTGGATGCAACGTTAAAACTTCAAGAAGAATATCCAGAGGTGAAAATTTTAATTCTTACCATGCACAAAGAAGAACGCATGATTTCATACTTAATGGAAATTGGCGCGAATGGTTATTTACTAAAAGATACCACGCGCGAAGAATTGGAAGAAGCCATCAAAACGGTCTATAAAAAAGGATTTTACTTCAACGAATTTGTATCGCAAGCCTTGTTGAAAGGACTCAAAAACAAATCGGGAAAACCGTTAACGATTGGAAAAGATTATCACTTAACCGCAAGAGAAATAGAAGTTTTAGAACTCATCGCAAAAGAATACACCACCGCAGAAATGGCTGAAAAACTATTTCTCAGTGTCCGAACGATTGAAGGACATCGTAAAAACTTAATCAGTAAATTGGGCGTGAAAAACACCGCAGGATTGTTGATCAAAGCCATCAAAGAAAAGCTGATTGTGATTTGATGTATGCCAAGTCGAGCGTAGTTGAGACTTTTGGTTTTTTAGCAATATAGAGAAGGTTTTCTGTTAAGAATTTTGAATTCACTTCTATTTTTGGATTAATTAAAAATCTGTTATATTTGTAAGAAATGTATATGGTATGATGAATATGTGTTTGTTATACGTACGTTATGTGTCATTTGAAGAATGATTGAGAAAACTAAAAACATATTGAATAAAAAACACCTTTTGATTATAGGAAAATCTGAAATCGAAAGGCGGAATTTTATTAATGACTTAATTGTAGGTTTGAACTTTGAAGTTCTTCGTTTTCCTTCAAATATGAAATTGTTTGATGAATATTGTGATTTTATAAAAAAAGAAAAGCTTTATGAACCTTGGTACAAAGCTAAAAGTTATAATATAAATCAAATTTTAGATTTTCATTGGGATTGGGTTTCTGAAAGTAATTCACTCATCATTATGGAAGAGTTTGAGCAGATGGAAGAAAGCTGGAAAATTGAATTGTTAAGAATCTATTTAAATGAGATTGAAAACAGAAAAAAAGGCGAAAAGAAAATCCATCTGATTATTTCTCAAGAAAGTGAAAATGGACTAACCGAAAAACTTTCTAATGTTATTAATGTCAGAGAAAATGAAAGAAGAACTAAAAAGCAAATTGTTGAACAAAATATCGAAATAATAGACATTTCGGAATGAATAACGAGTACAGCAAATTAAAACGAAGCTAAAAGCCTTATGGGATATAAAAAGAAATGGAAAGATAATTCTTACGAAAATTTACTCAAATACCTGAACAAAGTAAATGAAATTATAAACCCTTTATTTGAAAATAATGGAACGATAGATTTATCGAACCTTGATAGAAAAAGTGATTTAGAATATTTACTAGCCTTAATACTGAACTGCAAGTTTGTTTCGAACGAAGATAAAAATATTAGGAGTTTTGGTGCTGACGATGTTATAGTTCTTCAATTGGAGGTTGAAAATAATGAACTACTAAAATATTGGGGAAAAATAAACTGGTTGTCTAAACCAAATGAACACGAATGTCATAAATCTTATCAAGACCCATTTTTTGCTTTATTTAAACTTGATAATAACGATATAGAAATTGTTGAGGCAATGTTTGGTGATTATGATAAAAACGATTTAGATGGACAGTATTGGATTGAATCTGATATGGATTGGAAGTATGACATATAAAAACAACGAACACACAACACTATATATAGCAAATTGGGCAATTAGTGTTTAACCGAAAGATCGTTGTCTATTTGCAAAGTCGCCAAATCTTTTGATTTGGTATTAAATAAGAAAAATTAAAACAAAATAAAAAGATTTGGCTTGTGGCTAAACCGAAAGTAATAGCTTATTTTCTGCCCAACTTGCCATATATTAAACGTTATTAGTAATTAAAAAAAAACAGAAACGAATAATAATTTGAATTTGATTTTATGATATTGGAAAGTTATTATTGGAGAAAAATACTTTTAAAAACAGCTGAGAAATTAAAAAGAAGGATTAAAGTTACAAAAACTTGGACACCAAAAAAATTCGCGAAATTTGAAAAGGAAATAATGTTTGGATTTTATATAATTCGAAAATTAATAGAAGCCAATAAATTGACCAATAAACTTGTCTCTACAAAAAAGGAATGTAAAGTTCATAAAAATTTAGGAACAAAAATTACAATAAGAAATAGACATAGTTTTAATGAATATTATGACTTTGAAAATTATAGTATTCGCAAATCTGATTTAAAATTTCTAAATAATCAGTTTGTCCATAGTTATATTTTTAGTCCAATAATTTCTATAGTTGATCATTTTAGCTTAAAATTAATGGAGAAAGAAAACCTTTCTGAAGAAGACATTTTTGAAATTTATGAAAATTCTGAAAAAGAAGTCACTGGAATTTATTTCAATTCGGACAAGAATAAAGACAAATCAATTTTTCAAATAGATATAACGACAGTAATTGATATTTTTCGAGATGTTGGAAATTGTAATGTGACAAGTATCTCTATGAAATACAATGAAAAGAAAGATGATTGGGATTCTTTTCAAAGTGATGACAATATTGAAATTCCTAAAGATATTATGGAATTAATAAATAAATTAGAGAAAGAATAACTACTACCAACACTGGTAACCATTACACAAGCCCATAATTTTGCAAAAAACGACTCATTCTTAACCTATGTAAGAATGTCTTTCCTTTGTCTTCTTCTCCACCAACTTCAAAATCGCCTGCGAAATAAAAATACTCAACACCACAAATCCCATAAAAAAGAAGAATCCGTTTTGCAATTCAGATTTGTTTGTGGTTAAAATTTCTAAGTCTTGAAAGCTATTTTCTAATTGTCCGAGTTGACTCGAAATGATGCCTGTAAAACCAATATACGCCATAAAAATTGCCACGACCAATACATCTGCCATGGACCATTTTCCGCTTTTAAATACTAAAAACTGAACGATTTTGTTGTGTTGTAACGATCGTTTAAAAACAAGCAACACACTTGAAATCAATTTTGATACGGGAAAAATTACACTAAATAACACTATCAACATACCAACTGCCAACACTTTCAATTTTCCTTGTGACAACATTACGCTCGAAACTTCCATGATGCTTTTACTTTTGTAATACAACACTTGATCTGTAAACGTAATCGATTCGCCCATGAGTTGTAAATCCATCGAAGAAATGCGTGCATCAATCGCAATCATCGGAAGAAAAACGCCCAAAACTAACAAATGCAACGCTGCCAACATATACATTACAATTTTGAATTTGGAATGATTTTTTTCTATAAGAATAATCAATAAAACACAAATAAAAGCGAACAATAATATGGAGTTTACGATGTTTTGTTTTCCGTTGATTACGTCTAGTTGCGCAGTGATAATCTCTTTACAATCCACGCCAGTTTTTGCATTGTATTTTGAGACAATAGTACGATATGTAGTGTAATCGATCTTTTGAAAAGTACCATCGGTATACGCGTTTATTTGTGCTAAAATGTACTTTTTAATATTGTTTCTGTTCTCTTCATTCTCCAAAAAATCGAGAATATCTTCTGTAATTGTGGGCACATGATTTTTTAATTCGCCAAAAATTTTAAAATAATCGGCACCAAAATTCCGGAGCGAAAAACCATAGTTCGCTTTCCGTTCGTTTTCTGCTTTATAGGTAGTTTCAAACTTATCAATAGATTCGTATAAAAACGTTTGAATCTTTTTTTGCGCTTGGTTTCGATCGTTTCCTGTGAGTTTTAATTCTTCTAATTTTTTGGTGATAATCGCCGCAAATTGATCTTCCCAAGCATCCACATTAAACATTCCGTATTTTATATCCGAAAGTTCAATGACATCCGCTTTCAGCACTCGTTTATCATTTTCTAATGAATAGGAAGTGAACGTTGCAATGCTGATCGCGATAAGCAGTATCACAAGAAAAATATTAGCAATTTGAAGGTTTTTCATTAAAAGTGAAACTAAAATTGATTGGTAATAAGTAGACGACCGAACGTACGATTTGTTTCAAAAGCAGCATTTATTCAGGGGTAGCGATATATTGCAAACCAATCTGCGCTTTAACGCGATCAATAATTGTGATTAAATTCAAACTTAATTCTAGTGGTAATTTTGAACTTTCCGTTTGACCATTTCGCAAACACGAATTCACTTCTTCAATTTCATGAACATATCCATTTCCAGTATATGGAATTTCAAAGACAATTTCTTCACCATTCTTATAAAGTGTAATTGTAGTTGGATGATGAAACCTGCGATGTAATTTTATAGCACCTTTTGTTCCGTGAATATACGCTTCCGTTGGCGTATTTGCTTCAAAAGTAGACTCTAAAATAGCTTTTGCATTGGTTGCATAATCGAATAATAGCGCACAAAAACTATCTACATCTGTTTCTGTCATTCTTGCCATTGTTTTTACGTCTGTGGGAATTCCTAAAACGAGCAAACTCAGAAAAATAGGGTAGATGCCAATATCTAATAAAGATCCGCCACCCAAACTTTTATTAAACGCTCGACTTTCTAAATTTAGTTCGGCTTTAAAGCCAAAATCAGCACGAACATGTACAATATCGCCAATTGTTTTTTCATCAAGTAACGAAATCATTTTTTCAATCGCAGGTATGAAACGTGTCCAAATAGCTTCCATTAGAAACAGTTTCCTAGATTTCGCTTCCTGAATCATCGTTTGCACTTGCGTGGAATTAATTCCCATAGGTTTTTCACATAAAACCGCTTTTCCGTGTTGCAAACAAAGCATGGTATTTTCAAAATGAAACGTATGTGGTGTTGCAATATAAATAACATCAATTTTTGGGTCATTTGCCAAAGCTTCATACGAATCATACGCAGTAACTGCATTGTAAATTTCAGCGAATTCGGTTGCTTTTTCTAGACTTCGAGAAGCGACTCCTTGAAGAACTGCGTGATCAGAAAGTTGTAAATCCGCAGCAAATTTATGTGCAATGTTCCCCAAACCGATCATTCCCCAATGTACTTTTTTGAGCATGTTTTAATATTTTGAATACATTCAAATTTAGGGAATTATAAACGAGTTTTTTAAAATTCAATTGTTTTTACTGTTGTTTCAGGTGTAAACTTATTCGCATCTTCTTGAACGCCTTTTGCAAACGTATACATAATACTTAAAAATCAATCCTTTCGTTCCAGAAAAATAGCTTCTCATTCCATTTTTTTCATATCAAATCTACTTATTTATCAACTTTGAATTGCAATCAAGAAATAGATTCGATTCAGTAGCTACTAATATTTCTTTTGATTACAAAGGCGACATCCGAAAAGCCTATGTTGAATAGAGTAGGAGAATAAATAATTAGAAAATATGAATTTTACAAATTATCATATTGCAACAAAACAAGAATCTACACGAGTAAAAAATCCTGGAGACAAGTTTTATGAAGCCACTAGATTTGGTATTAAAACAGGAATCAATGCTACATTAATTTTGAGTAGTCAACCAAATGGACAAGGTAATATTGAAGTAGATGATTGTGTAAAAGTGACTATTACAAACCAATGCGATCCTACAAATTTTGCAATTTATAAGCACGATTTTAGTAATAATTGTAGCACATTGATAAATTCAATTGCTCCAGTTAATTTAACAAATGAAGACGGTTTTTCTGCATTACAAGGTCAAGAAGTTGTTTGCAAGATTGAATTCTTTGATAAATGTGGAAATATTCAACATGGTAGTGACTTTTATCTTTGTGTAGGTGAATAATCAAAAATAAAATATCAGTTTATTAGGTTACATTTCAACGATGAAAAACCGCTTCCCTAAACAGAAAGCGGTTTTTTAATATATAACGAAGCTTAGAATTTTTTACAATCCAAAAGCGGTTTTTACAGTATCTACATAATCTAATTTTTCCCAAGTAAACAACTCCACATCCATGGTTTTGCTTTCTTCATACTCTGAGAAGCAACTCCTTTCAGCATCGCGTGATCAGAAAGTTGTAAATCCGCAGCAAATTTATGCGCAATATTCCCCAAACCGATCATTCCCCAGTGTACTTTTTTGTGCATAATTACTTAAATGTAGGTTTCATTTTTACATTAATTACATCAATAAATTTACGTTCTCCATTCAAGTCAGCTCGGGCAATTCTCAATAAATAAAAAGCACCATCATTTTCAAAAAAGTGTATGATTCTGTTATCCATTGAAAACAGATCTTTTCCTATTTTTCTACTGTCGAATAAATTTTCGTTGCGTTTATTTCGAATCGTATAATACGTTCCAGATTCATCATCTTGAATATCTAATTGAAGCGGTTCAATAAACGAACCTCTTTTTTTCCATGTATTTCCATCAGATTTACTCCATTTTACGTACGAATAATTTTCAGAAGACGTAATTTCATTTTTTGCGGTATTGAAAGAATTAAAAAGTCCGCTTCGTTCCAAATCTACCGCTTTAATATAGCCTAAACTCACACTGTCTGTATTGACAATATTTAAGCCATTTTCTCCAATTTTGGGAGACAAACCGCTTAATATTGTTCGCGATTTTTTCCCTAATTGTTTTCGAATTGTGGTGTCTCTCGTTTTAATAATAATTTCGGGACTTATTATTTTTCCTTCGTCGCTTAATGCAATCCAATTCGTATCTTCTAAAATAATTTGCGGAATTCCTGTAGCATCACTAGAAGCAAACTCTTGTTTCGAATAAATAATAATAACTCCAATGACTTCCAATACGAGAACAACAAATATTCGTTTTCGGTACCATTCGGGGATTTTTATCCAACTAGGAATACTGGCAATTCCTATAATGGCTGTGGAAAAGAAAATCACCAAAAAGCCATATTTTAAAATTTCTATAAACATTTTGTGTATGTATAAATATGTGCTACTAAATATAGGTAATTCTAGTATAAAAATAATGAAGAGCTTTAAATCAGCAAGCAAAATGAATTTATTTATAAGATGGGTTTCGTTATTTTACGGTGGTTACCGTTTGCTGTTTCTTAGCACCTTTTTTTTTATGGTTGATTTTATTTTCGAATTTAGAGGTAGAAAAATTAAACTTACAAAAAAACCGCTTCCCTAAACAGAAAGCGGTTTTTTAATATATAACGAAGCTTAGAATTTTTTACAATCCAAAAGCTGTTTTTACAGTATCAACGTAATCTAATTTTTCCCAAGTAAACAACTCAACATCCATTGTTTTACTTTCTCCATAAGGAGTTGTGAAGGTTTTGGAAACTACTTCATTTTTACGTCCCATGTGTCCGTAAGCTGCCGTTTCGCTGTACATTGGTGTACGTAACTTTAAACGACTTTCAATCGCCGCAGGACGGAAATCAAATACCTTAGTAACGATTTTTGCAATCTCTCCGTCAGTCATGTTTACTTTTGCAGTTCCGTAGGTATCAACAAAAATTCCCATAGGTTCTACCACACCAATTGCATACGAAACTTGTACTAAAATCTCGTCAGCAACACCAGCCGCGACTAAATTTTTCGCTGCGTGACGTGTTGCATACGCCGCACTTCTATCTACTTTACTTGGATCTTTTCCTGAAAAAGCACCACCACCGTGTGCACCTTTTCCACCATAGGTATCCACAATAATTTTTCTTCCTGTCAAACCAGTATCTCCGTGTGGTCCACCGATTACGAATTTTCCAGTTGGGTTGATGTGATATTTAATATCATCACCGAATAATGCTTGAATTTCAGGTGTTAATTTCGATTTTACTCTCGGAATCAAAATCTCAACAATATCCTTACGGATTTTTGCCAACATCACTTCATCTTCATCAAAATCATCGTGTTGTGTAGAAATTACAATCGCTTCCACGCGTGAAGGCACATTATTGTCATCATACTCAATCGTTACCTGACTTTTCGCATCTGGACGTAAATACGTGATGTCTTTATTCTCTCTTCGCAAAGCTGCTAGTTCAATTAACATTAAATGTGATAAATCCAACGCCAACGGCATGAAGTTTGCCGTTTCTTTCGTCGCGTAGCCAAACATCATTCCTTGATCTCCAGCGCCTTGCTCTTCTTTCGTAGCTCTGTCAACTCCTCTATTAATATCGTCCGATTGTTCGTGAATTGCCGATAAAACACCACAAGAATTTCCGTCAAACATATACTCACTTTTGGTATATCCAATCTTGTTTACAACTTCTCTTGCAATCTTTTGCACGTCTAAATACGTGTTCGATTTAACTTCTCCAGCAAGAATGACTTGTCCTGTAGTAACCAATGTTTCACAAGCTACTTTTGATTCTGGATCGAACGCTAAAAAATTATCAATTAAAGCATCAGAAATTTGATCTGCTACTTTGTCTGGATGTCCTTCTGAAACGGATTCAGAGGTAAAAAAATATGACATATTATATCTTCTTTAAAAAAAATTATAAAAGATGAAAAACTAAAAGTGATTGCTTTGTCGGCTAAAGAAGTAGAAATTACTGCTTTAGCATTTTTTAATATCTTGAATTGTTTCAAGAATTGAGGTTGCAATCAGTTCAAATTTTTCCTCAAATGAGGTGCAAATGTATAAAAATCTAGTTAGATACAAACAACAAAAAAACATAAATTCTTAATTCATTTAAAAACTGTTAAAAATACTTTTTTTTGAAAAAATATTTGGATATTAAAAAATAATGACTTTACCTTTGTAGCAAACAAAGACGAAAAATGTTCAATAAAGTTTCAAATACAATGTGTTGTATGATGTGTAGCAGAAATGCCGCAGAGGACACTATTGTACGCTAACTTTAAAAAAGCATCATCAATAATATAAGCCTCTGCAAACGCAGAGGCTTTTTTCATGATTATATTTTAAGTTAATTTTTTTTCAAAAACCAATGATGACAATTTTTCAACTAGCAGAATTTACAATTACAAACACAGGAATGATGTGTTGTATGATGGTTATGTGCATGATGTGCTGTAGCCAAGTTCGCTATTACCGAAAAGTTCCTGATAAACTCTAAACAGTTTTTCACATCTATATAAAAAAGGTTCTTTTGGTAAACGCACTTCCAAAAGAACCTTTTTTATTTGGTTGAAAGTCAAACAGAAAAACGAATAAACAAAGAACAAAAAAACAAACACATACAAAAAACAAGAAAACATGAGCACACAAAAATTCGCAACAAAGGCATTACATTCAGGACATGATACTACAAAAAATGGAGGCACAAGAGCGGTTCCAATTTATCAATCAACAGCGTATGTATTCAATAATTCGGATCATGCGTCAAACTTATTCGCATTAGCAGAACCCGGAAACATTTATACCCGAATCAACAATCCAACGAATGATATTTTAGAACAACGTTTAGCAGCTTTAGAAGGCGGAATTGCAGCCGTAGTAACGGCTTCAGGAACGGCGGCAATCGCTACAACCTTACTCACTTTACTCAGAGCAGGCGATCATATTGTAGCTTCCAATAGTTTATATGGCGGAACGTATAATTTACTCAATGTCACGCTTCCGCGATTAGGAATTACTACCACGTTTGTAAATCCAGAAGATGAGAATAGTTTCAATGACGCTGTTCAAGAAAATACAAGAGCTGTTTTTATTGAATCTCTAGGAAATCCAAAACTAGATGTGTTAGACCTTGAAAAAATTTCGGTGCAAGCCAAAGCAAACAAAATTCCTTTAATCGTTGACAATACGATTGCCACACCTTACTTACTGAATCCTATCCAATACGGCGCAAATATTGTCATTCACTCACTCACCAAATACATCAACGGAAATGGAACTGCACTTGGCGGTGTCATTATCGACGCAGGAACGTTTGATTGGACCAACGGAAAATTTCCAGAATTTACAGAGCCTTCAGCGGGTTATCACGGATTGGTATATAGCGAAGCCTTAAAAGAAGCCGCATTTATTGCAAAAGTTCGAATTGAAGGATTGCGCGATTTTGGTTCGGCATTAAGTCCGTTCAATGCGTTTCAAATTATACAAGGATTGGAAACCTTACCAATTCGTATCAAACAACACAGTCAAAATGCACTCGAATTAGCGAAGTGGTTGCAAACGCAAGAAGCCGTTGCTTGGGTAAACTACCCAGGATTGGAAACGAGCAACTATCTGGGGTTGGCCAAAAAATACTTACCAGAAGGACAAAGCGGAATTGTCACTTTTGGAATTAAAGCCGGATTTGAAGCCGCAAAACGCATTGCAGACGAAACGAAAGTCTTCTCATTGTTGGCAAATATTGGCGATACAAAATCACTCATCATTCATCCAGCAAGTACCACACATCAACAACTAAATGCGGAACAACAAGCTTCGACAGGTGTCACACAAGATTTAATTCGTTTATCTGTCGGATTGGAAGATATAGCAGATTTAAAAGCAGATTTACAAACCGTATTCGAAAAGATAACCGCAGGAATTCCAGCATCATAACATATACACTTTGAGACAGAAAATAGCACATATATCCATTACCGATTTCTTCACAGAAAGTGGCGCATACTATCCAAATTTGAAGTTAAGTTATCAGCTTGTGGGTTCGGATCGTGCGGATGCGCCGACTGTGTTGGTCAATCATGCCTTAACAGGAAATTCCGAAGTAACAGGCGAAAATGGTTGGTGGAAATCACTTATTGGCGATGGAAAATGTATTGATACCAATCATTTTAAAATTTTAAGCTTTGACATTCCCGGCAATGGTTTTTTGGGTGAAGCTGGACTCATCAAACAGTATACAGATTTTGTGGCGAGAGATATTGCAAAAATCTTCATCAGAGGATTGGAACATTTAAAAATCAATACATTATTTGCCGCTATTGGCGGATCGTTAGGTGGTGGAATTGCATGGGAAATAGCGGTTTTAGAACCAAATTTGATTCAAAATTTAATTCCGATTGCTTCCGATTGGAAATCGACCGATTGGTTAATTGCAAATTGCTTCTTGCAAGAACGCATCTTAGAAAATTCTAGAAATCCAGTTGAAGATGCACGTATTCACGCCATGTTGTGTTATCGAACGCCATTTTCACTCAAAGTTAAATTTCAGCGCACGCGACATAAAGAAACAGCCCTTTTTAATACGGAAAGTTGGTTACAGCATCACGGAGAAAAATTGCAACAGCGTTTTCAATTGTCCGCTTATAAATTAATGAATCAACTACTAAAAACAATTGACATTACCAGAGGTCGCGAATCGTTGGAAAAAATAGTGGCGCCAATTACAGGAAACATTCACATGATCAGTATCAATAGTGATCTGTTTTTTTCGGCTGAAGAAGATATGGAAACATATAGAAGACTCAAACGAATCAAAGCTAATGTCTATCATGATGAAATACAATCCATTCACGGACACGATGCTTTTTTAATAGAGTACGGGCAATTAAGTCACTTGCTTAGAAACATATTTCAAGTACAAAAATCATCTATTTGATATAAAATAAAGCTATGAAAATATTAAAATTTGGGGGGAAATCACTTGCTAACGGAAAAGGAATTCAAGCGGCAATTCAGATTATAAAAAAGAAAGCACAACAGCAAGAAAGTATTGCCGTTGTATTGTCAGCACGTGGAAATGCTACGGATGAATTGTTAGAAATGTTGGAAAAAGCAGCAAACAAAGAATCCTATCACGAACAATTGACGGCGTTTAAAGCCTATCAAAGTCAAACAGACCGATCGCTTGATTTTTCGGAAGAGTTTACCATACTTGAAAATTTGTTTCAAGGAGTTTCTTTATTGGGCGATTATTCTGAAAAAACAAAAGATCAAGTCGTGTCGCAAGGCGAAATTATATCGGCAAAATTGGTTACAAATTTATTAAAAAAAGAAGGTGTAAACGCGCATTATACAGACACTCGAATTTTGATAAAAACAGATGATGCGTTCGGAAATGCGAGACCTTTAGAAGCGATTTCTAGAAAAAATGTCATCAATCATTTCAAATCACACAATGGAACTACGGTGAATATTGTGACAGGTTTTATTGCATCGAATCAAAAAAATGAAACCACGACCTTGGGTAGAAATGGAAGTAATTATACCGCAGCTTTATTAGCGAATTTTTTAGATGCTGAAGAATTACAAAACTATACACATGTCGATGGAATTTTCACCGCAAATCCAGAATTGGTGGCAGATGCCAAAAAAATAGCGGAGTTATCATTTAATGAAGCGAACGAATTGGCAAACTTTGGCGCCCATATTTTACATGCAAAAACGATTGTTCCACTCATTGAAAAAAACATTCCGTTACGCATTTTAAACACCTTCAATAGTTCGGATAACGGAACGATGATTACGCAAAAAACTACTGCAAAAGGCATCAAATCAATTTCGGTGTTGGACAATGTTGCGTTGATTAATTTAGAAGGAAGAGGTTTGCTCGGCAGAGTTGGTGTAGATGCTCGAATTTTTAAAACGTTGGGCGAAAATGAAATCAATGTGAGTATTATTTCGCAAGGTTCATCGGAACGCGGCATTGGTTTGGTCATTGATGCAGACAAAGCTTCCAAAGCCATTGTTAGTTTGGAAAGAGAATTTGAAAATGATTTCTATACAAAAGATGTCAATAAAATATCGGTCATGGACGATGTCGCTGTCATTTCGATTGTTGGGCAAGATTTAAGCGAATTTCACAAACCGTATAACGCATTGATAAAGAATCAGATCGTTCCGATTTTATTCAACAATACGGTTTCAGGGAAAAACGTGAGTTTGGTGGTAAAGAAGTCACAATTACACAAAGCAATTAATGTCATTCACGGTCAAATCTTCGGAATTTCTAAAAAAATAAACATAGTAGTTTTTGGAAAAGGATTGGTTGGTGGCACCTTGCTGGATCAAATTGTACACAGTAAAAAAGCCATTTTAGATAAAAACAACATTAAGTTAAATGTATTCGCTGTTGCAGATTCACAACATGTCTATTTAGACAAAAATGGAATTTCAGACAATTGGAAAACGACCTTTCCAAAAGAAAAAGTAGCATATACCTTGCAGCAAATTATTGATTACGCAAAAGCACACCATTTAGAAAACCTCATTGCGGTGGATACGACGGCAAGTAAAGATTTCATACATAGTTATATAAGTTTAATTAATAATGGCTTCGATTTGGTTTCGGCAAATAAAATTGCAAATACAGTTGAATATTCGTTCTACGAAGAATTGCGGACGCAGCTTCAGAAGTATCAAAAAAACTATTTGTACGAAACCAATGTTGGAGCAGGATTGCCATTAATTGATACCATAAAACTATTACATAAATCAGGTGAAAAAATTAATAAAATTCGCGGTGTATTTTCAGGGTCGTTAAGTTACCTGTTTAATACATTTTCGGTGGAAGATATTCCGTTTAGTGATGTATTGAAGCAAGCAGAAGAAAAAGGGTTTACCGAACCAGATGCACGTGAAGATTTATCAGGAAATGATGTCGCTCGAAAGTTATTAATCCTTGCCAGAGAATTGGATTTAAAACATGAATTATCAGATATCACGATTCAAAATTTATTACCAGCACATTTACAAAGCATCCACTTGGAGCAATTCAAAAAAAGCGTTACTGATTTAGATCAAATATACAAAGGCATCAAAGCCAATCAAAAAGAAAATCATGTATTGCGCTATGTGGGCGATTTGTCAACGGAAACAGGAATTTTAGAAGTCAAACTAATTTCTGTGCCAAGCAACAGTGCATTGGGACAAATAAAAGGTTCCGATTCTATTTTCGAAATTTACACTGAAGCGTATGCTGCACAACCATTGGTGATTCAAGGCGCTGGCGCTGGTGCAGCGGTAACCGCAAGAGGCGTTTTTGGAGATATTTTACGGTTGACGGAGAAACTATAATACTAAATTATAATTGCTAAATGTTGAATTTTAAATGTAAAAGTATTTGAAAGTTTATGATTTTATAAGTTTACACTTTGAATCAAAAAGAGGAAAAATAACTTAACAAACAAACGAATCAAAAAAAAATAAAGAGCAAAGCGACTAAAATCTAGAACCTGTCACATCGAGCGCAGTCGAGATGCAAACAACAAACAACAAACAACAAACAACAAACAAACAATGAATTCACAACATATAGAAACACAAGCCATTCGAACACAACTAGAACGCTCGTCTTTCTTAGAACATTCCAGTCCGTTATATCTCACGTCAAGTTTTGTATTTGAAGATGCAGAAGATATGCGCGCTTCCTTTGCGGAAGAAAAACAGCGAAATATTTACAGTCGATTTACCAATCCGAATACATCCGAATTCGTATCAAAAATTTGCAGAATGGAAGGTGCGGAAGACGGTCATGCCTTTGCCACAGGAATGTCTGCCGTGTTTTCCACCTTTGCAGCATTGCTGAATAGTGGCGATCATATTGTATCATCACGTTCCATATTTGGCTCCACACATAGCTTATTTACGAAGTTTTTACCCAAATGGAATATTGAAACAAGCTATTTCAAAGTGAATGAATTAGACAAATTGGAGTCGTTAATTCAACCCAACACAAAAGTCATCTATGCGGAATCGCCAACAAATCCGGCAGTTGATATTTTAGATTTAGAAGTGTTGGGTAAAATTGCTAAAAAGCATAATCTCCTATTAATTATAGACAATTGTTTTGCAACGCCGTATTTACAGCAACCGATAAAATTTGGAGCAGATTTAGTTATTCATTCTGCAACAAAACTCATTGACGGACAAGGTCGTGTATTAGGTGGTGTTACTGTTGGGCGAGCAGATTTAATTCGGGAAATCTATTTATTTGCTAGAAATACAGGTCCGGCATTGTCGCCATTTAATGCTTGGATGTTGTCTAAAAGTTTAGAAACCTTGGTGGTTCGTG
This sequence comes from uncultured Kordia sp., assembly GCA_964351775.1. Taxonomy (GTDB): domain Bacteria; phylum Bacteroidota; class Bacteroidia; order Flavobacteriales; family Flavobacteriaceae; genus Kordia. Next base: position 34,679 of record CAYGPQ010000010.1, read on the forward strand.
TAGATAAACATTGTGAAAACGCGTTGAAAGTTGCCGAATTTCTAGAAAATCATCCAAAAATCAATTGGGTAAAATATCCGTTTCTAACATCGCATCCACAATATGAAATAGCTAAAAAGCAAATGAAACTAGGCGGAAACGTAGTTGCTTTTGAAGTCAAAGGAGGTATTGAAGCTGGTCGAAAATTTCTAAATGGGATTAAAATGTGTTCGTTATCAGCAAATTTAGGAGACACACGAAGTATTGTAACGCATCCGGCTTCTACGACACATAGTAAGCTTTCTGTAGAAGATCGTTTGGAAACCAGTATTACGGACGGATTGGTTCGTATTTCTGTGGGACTCGAAAATGTTAATGATGTAATTGAAGACCTTCAACAAGCATTAGTGACTGAATAATGTAAATTTAACAACTTCTAAACAAAAAAATGTATGCTATTATAAAATAAATAGATACATTTGGACTTTAGTCTAGTAAGTCGATAGGGTAATAGTAGTTTAATCAAAATAGAATGATTTTAAATCAAATAATTAGAAATAAAAGCAATTATACAGCAGATATAAGTTCTGAAAAACCGTTGCGAAGTTTTGTGAAATCAATTAGTTGGAGAATCATTGGGACTTTAGACACCGTGCTGATTTCTTGGTTGGTTACGGGGACATTGAGTGTTGCATTTGCCATAGGATCTATAGAAATGGTTACAAAAATGGTGTTATACTTTTTTCATGAAAGATTGTGGAACATTATAAAATGGGGAAAATAAAATGGAAATAAATATTAAAAAAATAAACAAAGAATTAAGAGATAAAACGCCTAAAGAAATTATTTCATGGGCGTTAACACAAGGTGAAAAAGCAGTGGTTACGACAAATTTCAGACCGTATGAAGGGGCAATTTTGCACGTATGTACGCAAGTGAAACCAAACATAAATGTAGTATGGTGCGACACAGGATATAACACACCAAATACCTATAAACATGCTGAAATTTTAATCAAGCAATTATCGCTAAACATAGATTTATATGTGCCGAAACAAACGACAGCACATCGCGATGTGGTCATAGGAATTCCAGATGTAAATGATGAAAAACACCAACTATTTACTGAACAAGTAAAGTTAGAACCATTCAAACGCGCGATGGAATTTCATAAACCAGCGATTTGGTTTACGAACCTAAGGAAAGGGCAAACAGCTTTCAGAGATTCGATTGATATTGTTTCAAAAGGAAAAGATGGCGTTTTAAAAGTGAGCCCTTTTTATCATTGGTCAGATGAAGCACTGGATGATTATTTGGAAGCACATCAAATTCCAAATGAATTCAACTATTTCGATCCAACAAAAGTATTAGAAAACAGAGAATGTGGATTACATTCATAAGAAAAGAAACATGAGTACGAACGTATTACAAACAAATGTATTAGAAAGTGAAGCAATTCACATTTTTAGGGAAGTAGTGGCGCAATTTGAAAAACCTGTCTTACTATTTTCTGGAGGAAAAGATTCTATTACCTTGGTTAGATTGGCGCAAAAAGCCTTCTTCCCAGCCAACATTCCATTTCCTTTATTACATATTGACACAGGACATAATTTCCCTGAAACGATTGAATTTCGTGACAGATTAGTGGAGAAATTAGGATTGAAATTAATTGTACGAAATGTGCAAGACAATATAGACGCTGGAAAAGTACAGGAAGAAACAGGCAAATATGCAAGCCGAAATATATTGCAAACAGAAACTTTATTAGATGCGATAGAAGAATTTGGCTTTGACGCGTGTATCGGCGGCGCACGAAGAGATGAAGAAAAAGCAAGAGCCAAAGAACGCATCTTTTCAGTACGAGATGAATTTGGACAATGGAAAGAAAAAAATCAACGTCCAGAAGTATTTGACATGTTAAACGGAAAAATCAATTTAGGGCAAAATGTACGCGTATTTCCCATCTCCAACTGGACCGAATTAGACGTGTGGAGTTATATCGAAAAAGAACGCATCGAAATTCCTTCCATCTATTTTGCACATACCAGAGCCACTTTTTTAAGAGACGGATTAATTTGGTCTGCAAATGATGAGGTTGTATACCGAGAAGAAGATGAAACAACAGAAGAACGCGTTATCCGATTCAGAACGGTGGGTGATATGAGTTGTACCGCAGCCGTATTATCGAAAGCGTACGATATTGCTTCGGTTGTGCAAGAAATTAGGCAATCGACCATTTCAGAACGTGGCGCGCGGATCGATGACAAACGATCGGAAGCCGCGATGGAAAAACGAAAACAACAAGGGTATTTTTAAAACTTTGCCCTTAGCTATTGGCGATTAGCCCTTAGCAGAAAAAACGAATACAAATATGCTAAAGGCAAAAGGCCAGCAGCTAACAGCTAAAAAAAATGGACGTACTAAAAATAGCAACCGCAGGAAGTGTAGATGATGGAAAAAGTACCTTAATAGGTAGAATTCTATACGATACAAAATCCTTGACGGATGACAAACTAGAAGCAATAGAACGCAAAAGTAAACAAAGAGGATTCGACTATCTAGATTTTTCCCTAGCTACAGACGGATTGGTAGCAGAACGCGAACAAGGAATCACCATTGATGTGGCACACATCTATTTCTCTACTGCGAATAGAAGTTACATCATTGCGGATACGCCTGGACATGTAGAATACACCAGAAATATGGTCACGGGCGCTTCTACATCACAAGTTGCCATCATTCTCATTGATGCTAGAAAAGGTGTCATCGAACAAACGTCGCGTCACTTTTACATCAACAATTTATTGCGGGTAAAAGATATTGTGTTTGCCGTAAACAAAATGGATTTGGTTGATTTCTCGGAAGAAAAATACAATGAAGTAAAAGAAGAAATTCAAACATTAATATCAAAAACTACCTATAAAGAACAAAACACAACCTGCATTCCAGTCAGTGCGTTGGAAGGAGACAATGTGGTGGCGAAATCTAAAAACATGACTTGGTATACTGGGAAAACACTCATTGAACATTTAGAGCAAATAAATGCGCAAGATGTATACGAAGAAGCGCAAACACGTTTTCCTGTACAAACGGTGATCCGACCGAAAACAGCGGCGTATCATGATTTCAGAGGATATGCGGGAAAACTTTACGGAGGTGACATTTCGGTGGGAGATGAAGTCATCATATTACCATCGGGTACGAAATCGAAAGTAAAAGAAATTTATTTCTATACTGAAAAATTCGAAAAAGCTGAAAGAGGTAGTTCCATCACGCTCACACTAGAAAATGATGTTAATGTGAGCAGAGGTGACATGATTGTGAAAACTGCTGAAAAACCGACCATTGAAAAAGAATTACAAGCTACGGTGTGTTGGATGGATAAAAAACCATTAACAGCCGCTGCAAAATATAGTTTGCAACATGGTGTACACAAGGTTTTGGCAAAAATAGTGGATGTACATACGATGGAAGAAACTAATTTTTCAGGAGAAAAGAGAGCAACATCGCAGCTGCAACTCAACGAAATTGGAAACATTCAGCTCAAGTTAAACAAACCATTATTCTTTGATAGCTATCAAAAAAACAAACATAATGGTGGATTCATCTTGATCGATTTACAAACCAATACCACAGCTGGCGTTGGATTCATAAACTAATGATATAGAACTATAAAAGCGAAAAAAATCTAATAAATACGAAGAATCATGAATACAAATATGAAAAACATCTCGATGTGCTGCAAATGTATCTTTCTAAAAACAAAAGGAATATGAGGTAAAAAACCATGCCTATTTTTAATAAAAGTCCTTTTGAAACACTATTCATAAGGACTTTTTTAATACTTAAAAATCAAACAAATGCAAAGTTTTAGAACAGAAATAGAAAACCCGATTGTCGAAAAAGACATCATCGAATTAGAACAAAAAATTCGTGAATTCAAAGAAGGGAAAGTAGACGAAGAAAAATTTAGAAGCCTACGATTGGCGCGCGGTGTGTACGGACAACGGCAACATGGTGTGCAAATGATTCGAATCAAATTGCCTTACGGAAAAGTTACAAGTGCACAATTGCACAGAATTGCCGACGTGGCGGACGAATATTCCACAGGAAGATTGCACATCACGACACGACAAGATATTCAAATTCATCATGTAAGCTTGGATCGTACACCTGAACTTTGGGCACAACTCGAAAAAGACGATATCACATTGCGTGAAGCCTGCGGAAACACGGTGAGAAACATTACCGCAAGTGAAACTGCAGGAATTGACATTGATGAACCTTTTGATGTTTCTGCGTATGCAGATGCAGCTTTCAAATTCTTTTTGAGAAATCCAATTTCCCAAGAAATGGGAAGAAAATTTAAAATCTCTTTCTCAGGAACGGACGCTGATACTGCATTAGCATTTATTCATGATTTGGGATTCATTGCTAAAATACAAAATGAAGTTCGTGGGTTTAAAGTGCTTTTAGGTGGCGGATTGGGCTCACAACCAAGACATGCCGATACATTGTATGAATTTTTACCTGCGGATAAAATCATTCCGTTAATAGAAGGTGTATTGCGCGTATTTGATCGGTATGGAGAACGTGCTAAAAGAGGCAAAGCGCGCATGAAATTTTTGGTCAAAGATGTAGGATTAGAAGCGTTTAAAAAACTAATTGAAGCAGAGCAAAAAGCAGTATCAAATACAAAAGTTGTGATTGAAACTGCTGCCTTTGAAGTCGCGCCTACATTCCAAGAACATTCAGCAGAAACTGTCGTAATTGAAGATAAAGTAGCGTACGAAGCATGGAAAACGACCAATGTCATTCCTCAAAAACAAAAAGGATTAGTTGCGATTGGAATTCGTGTTCCGTTAGGAGATTTTTATACCGACAAAGCACGATTATTAGCAGATGTAATCAAAAAATATGCAGCAGATGAATTGCGATTTACGTTGCGTCAAAACATACTCGTTCGTCATGTTAGAGAAGCATTTCTTCCATTCTTCTATCAAGAATTAAAAAAACTAGGATTTGCAGCATCGGGTTATAACAAGTTGGTAGATATTACAGCTTGTCCGGGAACAGACACCTGTAATTTAGGGATTGCAAGTAGTACAGGAATTGCGCGAGAATTAGAAAAAGTAATCGCTGCGGAATATCAAGAATTCATCACCACAAAAGACATTACCATCAAAATAAGTGGTTGTATGAATGCTTGCGGACAACACAATATGGCGGAAATAGGTTTTCAAGGAATGACTATAAAATCAGGACAATTCGTGGCGCCAGCCTTGCAAGTACTTTTAGGTGGCGGTGTATTAGGAAATGGGGAAGGTCGTTTTGCAGACAAAGTATTAAAAATTCCTAGCAAACGTGGACCTTCAGCCTTGCGTCAAATCTTGGACGATTTTAGAACAAATGCAACACAAGGTGAATCTTTTCTAGCATATTACGAACGGCAAGGAAAACTGTATTTCTATGACTTATTAAAAGGATTATCAGATAGTGAAAATCTTTTAGAAGATGATTTTATTGATTGGGGAACTGAAAAACCATATATAAAAGCAGTTGGTGTTGGCGAATGTGCCGGCGTAGTGATCGATTTAATTGAAACCTTACTATTAGAAAGTCAGGAAAAAATAGAAAATGCTTCGGAGGCCTTGACGAATCAATTGTACAGTGATAGTATCTATCATGCGTATGCTGCCATTCTTAATTCGGCGAAAGCCTTATTACTTTCAGTAGCACAGAAAACAAACTCGCATGCCACTATTATCAATCAGTTTGACGAGGTATTTGTGGCGACTAAAAAAATTCAATTACCAGATACATTCAACACATTCATCTATCAAATACAAAAAAATGAACCTACGGAAGCGTTTGCTAAAAGTTATTTAGTAGATGCAAACTGGTTTTTACAACAACTAAAAACATACAGAAAGGAGGAACTTACGCATGGATAAACCAAAATTAACAGTCTTAGGAGCTGGGCCAGGTGATCCAGAACTAATGACATTAAAAGGCGTAAAAGCACTAGGACAAGCAAATGTAGTGCTTTATGATGCTTTAGTCAACAGAGAATTGCTCGAATATGCAGCAAAAGCAACACACATTTTTGTGGGTAAACGCAAAGGATTTCACAAATACAGTCAAGATGAAATCAATGAATTAATTGTTTCAAATGCCTATGAACACGGACATGTAGTGCGGTTAAAAGGCGGCGATCCATTCATTTTTGGTCGCGGTGCAGAAGAAATTGAATATGCAAAACAATTTGGATTGGAAACAGCGATCGTATCTGGAATTACCTCTGCCATTGCGGTGCCAGCAAGCTTGGGAATTCCACTAACCAAACGTGGGATTTCGGAAAGTTTTTGGGTTATTACAGGAACGACTTCCGAACGAAAACTTTCTATCGATGTGGCTTTGGCGGCACAATCTACGGCAACAGTTGTCATTTTGATGGGGATGAGTAAACTGTCGGAAATAGTCACGCTTTTCAAAATAGAAGGAAAACATCAAACGCCTGTTGGAATCATTCAAAATGGAACTACAAACAATGAAAAATCCGTTTTTGGAACCGTAGATTCCATTCTAAAAAAAGTAAAAGAGAACAACATTGCAGCTCCTGCGATTATTGTGATTGGAGAAGTTGTGCATGAAGCTACACAACACATAAATACGTATATAACAAGCAATAAAAATTCTTTTCCGCTGCGAGAAGTTATTTAAAATGATGGAAAAAAACGAATTATATCCAATATTCTTAAAAGCGCATCAACTCCATATTTTAATCGTTGGTGGGGGCAATGTAGGACTCGAAAAACTAAGCTTTTTACTCAAATCGAGCCCAAATGCAAACGTATTGTTGGTAGCGCCTTTTATCAAAAAAGAATTGCGCGCGTTGGCAGAAAAACATCCAACAGTGACACTGATAGAAGATGTATACAAAAAAGAATACTTGGATGAAAAGCATATTGTAATTGCCGCAACGGACGATCAAATCGTAAATCTAACTATATACAAAGAAGCAAAACAACGCAGTTTATTAGTCAACTTAGCCGATCAGCCACAATATTGCGATTTTTATTTAGGTGGAATTGTAACCAAAGGAAATGTAAAAATTGCCATTTCAACCAATGGAAAATCTCCGACTACGGCGAAACGTTTGAGACAATTCTTTGAAGAAGTCATTCCAGAAAGCATCAATGAACTCGTGCAAAATTTGCACACCTACAGAAAAAGACTCAAAGGTGATTTTGAAGAAAAAGTAGACATCTTAAACGAACTCACAGAAACTTTACTAGACAAAAAATAATCTCAATACTCAATACTAAAATCTCAATACTCAATACTAATATTAAAAAATGATACAAACAGACATACTCATCGTAGGCGCAGGACCCACAGGACTTTTTACAGTTTTTGAAGCTGGATTGTTAAAGCTAAAAACACATCTCATAGATGCATTACCACAACCAGGCGGACAATGTTCGGAAATCTATCCAAAAAAACCAATCTATGACATTCCGGGTTTTCCTGAAATATTAGCAGGTGATTTGGTGAAAAATTTACTAAAACAAATTGAATCTTTTGAACCTGGATTTACCTTAGGAGAACGCGCAGAAACATTGGAGCGTTTAGAAGATGACACATTTATAGTCACCACAAACAAAGGCACCAAACATCATGCACCCGTAGTGGTGATTGCTGGCGGATTGGGTTCTTTTGAGCCAAGAAAACCGCCCATTGCTGGAATTGAAAACTATGAAGATAAAGGTGTTGAATATATCATTCGTGATCCAGAAGTGTATCGAAATAAAAAAGTAGTCATTGCTGGCGGTGGCGATTCTGCTTTAGATTGGGCCATCTTCTTAGCAAATGTAGCTTCTGAAATCACACTCGTACATCGACGAAACGAATTTCGTGGCGCATTGGATTCTGTAGAAAAGGTACAAGAACTCAAAAATTTGGGGAAAATTAATTTGATTACGCCTGCGGAAATCACAGAACTGCATGGAGAAGATCAACTCTCAGCCGTAACCATCACTAAAAAAGGAGAAGCACTAATGCAATTAGAAGTAGATCATTTCATTCCATTATTTGGACTTTCTCCAAAACTAGGCCCCATAGGAAATTGGGGATTAGAAATTGAGAAAAACGCTATCATGGTAGACAACTCTTATGACTATCAAACCAACATTCCGGGCGTATATGCCATTGGTGATGTAAATACCTATAAAGGAAAACTAAAACTAATTCTTTCAGGATTTCACGAAGCTGCGGTGATGTGTCAAAGTGCGTATCAACGAATCAATCCTGGAAAAAAATATGTAATGAAATACACAACGGTTTCTGGTGTAGAAGGATTTGACGGCTCTAAAAAAGAAGCCAAAAAAGAAACGGTGCAAGCCATATATTGATCAGATGCTACAACCTCTTCTTACAGGAGAGGTTTGTAGCTTAAGTTACCAATACCAATAAGCTCAATATAGAATTAGCTCCAGAAGTATAAAAAATATTTTTATCTAACAATCCAACAAAGTCTAACAAGTCTAACAGGCTTAAAGTGAAGTGTTAAGTACGGTTTTCCCGTACTTCATCCTAAAAAATAAAAAGTATCTTATGATGTTAACTATAAAATACTTCAAACATGAAAAAAAAGAATCTAAAAAGCTTAGCGCTTAACAGAAAAACGATCTCCAATCTTGATGTAACAAAAAACACAGGTGGAATCGCAATCTCCGAAATGCAATGTCCCTTAACAATAGAGGTTGTTAATGTTGGAAATATCTGTATTCGAACAGTTAGATGTGTTCTAACAGACAAAAATTGTGCAAGTGTTTTAATCACATGTATTACACAAACAGAATTCCCTACATGTAGAGATTGTATCTAATTATAACCAAAAACATTTCAAATTATGAAAAAACAGCATCTAAAAAGTTTAGCATTAAATAGAAAAACGATCTCTAACTTTGACGCGTCAAGTAATAGAGGTGGAGCTGGTGGAACAGTACTCTGTGTATTTACAGTGCCTAACCCAGATGGTGTAAATACCTGTCTTCAATCAGTTGAATGTCCTCAAACGCAAAAAGGTTGTGCAAGTGTTCTGATCACGTGTCTCCCACCAACAGAATTTCTAACATGCAGAAATTGTATATAAAATCAACATTAAAATGTATAAAGACAAGCGAGCTTCGGTTCGCTTTTTTTGTACAACTAAATTAATAAAACCACTAAAAGGCTACTTTTAACGAAAGTTTTTTTAACATCCATAATTTTTACGGAAAACCGTAAACGCTTCTGAAATGGTAGCCTGTGAAGATGTTGATCAGGCAATAATACGACTTCGGTTTCGATGAAATGTCGTATAATTGGGTTGAAATGCAATTATCTAAAGTTGAATGAAAGGATATATTATTTACTTTTATTTCAACATATCGCTTTAACCTACCAAATCCCCTAACTATGCGAATATCTACATGGCTAGTCCTCATATTTACCTGTATTTTTTGTACAGAAGCCTTAGGCCAATGTGCCGGAATAAACAATAATGCCTGTACGACCGCTGCGCCGACAGTTGTAAGCACCAGCATTACTTGTACACCTCCAATAAATCAAAGAGGTCGAAGAAATTTTAATGTAACCAACATGATTGCGGGCGCTACATACCGAGCTTCCAATTGTGGTTCTGGCTTTGATACACAAATGACCATCAGAGATGCTTCAGGAAACTTTGTTGGTTTTAATGATGACAATGGTCCTGCATGTACAGGAACCGCCGCATCCATTGATTTTATCCCTACTGTTACTGGTGACTATAGAATACATCTCAACAGATATGATTGCTCTACAGCATCTAATGTTTTAAATGGAGATATTGTTGTTACGCTTATAGCTGCCGCACCATCTGGAGGACCATCAAATGATGATTGTGCAACTGCTACTTCATTGAGTGTGAGTCCAACAGCTACCTGTGTTACAAGTTCTTCTGGTACAACAGTAAGTGCTACACAAAGTATTGCAGCTGTAACTTGTGGAGGTTTTACTGGAGATGCAGATGATGATGTTTGGTATAGTTTTACTGCCACTGCTACAGATCATGACATTACAGTAACTCCTGGAACAATTAATGATCTTGTGCTGGACTTGCGATCTGGAGCATGTGATGGAAGTAATATAGATTGTGCTGATGCAACAACAGGAGGTAATGCAGAAGTAATAAATGCAACTAGTTTAGCTATAGGAACTACCTATTATATCCGTGTATACAGTTATGGTAATTCAGGGAATGCTGGCACATTTGATATCTGCGTGACTACTCCAATAACGATACCATCTAATGATGACTGTGCCAATGCTATTTCACTAAGCGTGAGTCCAACTAATACATGTGTAACGAGTGTTTCAGGAACTACAATAAGTGCAACACAAAGTATTGCTGCCATAAGTTGTGGTGGATTTACAGGAGATGCAGATGATGATGTTTGGTACAGTTTTACGGCAACAGCTATAGATCATGACATTACAGTAACTCCAGGAACAATTAATGATCTTGTGCTGGATTTACGATCGGGAGCCTGTGATGGAAGTAATATAGACTGTGCTGATGCAACAACAGGTAGTTCGGCCGAAATCATCAATGCTACGGGTTTAACAATTGGAAGTACATACTATGTGCGAGTTTATAGTTATGGTAACACTACTAATACAGGTACATTTGATATTTGTGTAACAACACCGTCATTAATAAATTGCATGCCTACAACAGATTCTCCGGACGAACGATATATTGATACCATAAGTTTTTTAGGTACTCTAGAAGATGTCACAAATGCAGGAACAGGTTTTAGTACCGGTTATCAAGATTTTACAGGACTTACCACACTTTCCAGACAAGTAGAAGGAGAAGGAGTGAATGTCTATGTAGAAGCGAATGCAAGAGGACGAATTAAAGCTTGGGTCGATTGGGATAAAGATGATATATTCGATTTTACAACAGAAGAAGTCTATGACTCTGGAGGCGTAGCAACAACAACAGTAACTTTTGGTTTTGTGATTCCATTAGGAACTGCCATAGGAGATTATAAAATTCGAATTCGAATATACAACACGGTAAGTGATGATCATGTCTATGATTTTACGCCTTGTGAAAACTTTGTAGATGGATTACCTTCTGACCAAATAGGAGAAGCGGAAGATTACCTATTTACAGTAGAACCATTTTGTGATGCTTTAATTACAGGCGTAACCAATGGAGAAACCTGCGGTACAGGAACTGTGGACTTATCCGTAACAGGTAGTGGAACACCATCGGTCACAGAATACAGATGGTATGATGCAGAAACTGGAGGAAGTTTACAAGGGACAACCTTAACAGGAGATTGGACAACACCACCAATCTCAACTACAACCAGCTATTATGTAACTGCTTTTAATGGAACCTGTGAATCTTGGGTGCGTGAGCCAATAGTAGCACAATTCAATCCCGTGCCAGTGCTAACAGTAACACCTGATGTTGCTGATAGAGTAGTCTGTGGAGAAAATGACATGTTAGAAATATCGGCAACAGGCGATGTGGATGATGTATATTTAATAGATGAAGACTTTGAATCAGGTACGTTAGGAGCATTTACAAATGTCATTATCAATGATAATGGTACGACAATAAACAATCTTACGGCATGGCAAAATCAAACAAGTACCTTTATTCCTGCCGAACAAGTGTGGTTTCCTGCAATATCATCAGGGTTTGGAAGTGATCAATTTGTAATCAGTAATTCAGATGTTGGTGCAGATGGATCCGGAAATTCTTATGTTACAAACAACGCGTTACAGTCAACCACTTCGTATGATACAACTGACTACGTAAATCTTACCTTGAGTTTAGATTGTTACTACTCACATTATTTAGCAGATGGTGTTGATGCTACAACCGATTATATAGCGATAGAAGCTTCTACGGATGGCACCAACTGGACAGCTATCACACCCAATATTATTGCAGATGTAGGAATTGGAACTAGATTTGAAAACCTTTCCTATGATCTATCTACATATATCAATGAACCAACTTTGAGTGTCCGTATTCGCTATTATGGAGTATGGGTAGATGGTGTCGCAGTAGACAATATAAAACTATTTGGAGACAAAGATATCACTGCGGTCGATTGGACCACAACTCCTTCGGGCGTTGTAGATTTATTTATTGATACTACAGGCGATGGAATAGGCGACACGCCATACACTTCAGGAAGTAGTGCCGAAAGGGTATACGCAATGCCAACATTAACACAATTAGAACAAGCTGAATACTCATTCACGATTGATGCAAACCTTGCCAACGGATGTGGTGCAGCGAGTTTTGACTTTAACATCACCAACAGAACACGAATATTTGATAGTGGTATAGATGCTTGGGGCGTAGCCTCAAATTGGTCGCAAAACCTAGTGCCAACATCGGACGATTGTGTCATTATCAGAGACAACGGACTCGCTTTTGACACTACCATATCGGGTACGGCATTAGCTAAAAATTTAACAGTAAGAAGTGGAGCACACTTAGAAATGGCATCGCTCTCCTCACTAACTGTAACCGATTGGATTACCGTAGAACCCGGCGGAACCATTAATATGAATGATAGTGCAAGCTTAGTTCAAGTAACGGATGTTACAACAAACAACAATACCGGAGACATCAATATGCACCGTACGGTTTCAGGAGTTACTGGAGTTGACTATATATTTTGGTCAACCGCAGTAGAAGGGTTTGATGTAGCTGATATATCGCCCGGAACACAGCCATGGTATATCTATCAATGGGTATCTACGGTTAGCGGAAATGGAGCTGGAGACTATGGAGAATGGCAAGCAGCTTCGGGAACAATGGGAATTGGGAACGGATACATCATTCGCGGAATATCGGGAACAAGCGCAGCCAATACCGCAGATTTTGCGGGACGACCAAACAACGGAATTATCAACACAACAATTGCAAGAGGAACATACACAGGAGTCGACTATCCGGGCGCAGGAGGCACCGATGCAACGGAGTTAGATGATAACTGGAACTTAGTCGGAAACCCATATCCGTCAGCAATATCAGCAGACGCATTCATTACAACAAATGCTTCAATTATTACAGATGATACCAATCCGGGAGCTATTACAGGAACCGTATATCTATGGAGACACCTGAGCGCACCTAGTGATGCGTATGTAGATCAGTTTTATAGTAACTTTGCATACAATTACAATGCGGATGATTACATTCAGTACAACAGTACAGGTTCAAATCCTATTGGATTTAATGGTAACATTGCAGCCGGACAAGCCTTTTTTGTATTGATGGATGATGCAGCACCAGCTACAACAACCATAGAATTCAACAACTCCATGCGAGATGCTTCATACAATAACAATCAATTTTACCGACCAAATGAAGATAATATAGGTCCGTTTGAAAACACTGAAAACAGTACAACCAACAATCCGATTGAAAAACACAGAATTTGGTTAGACATTATTGCTTCAGACAATACGGCAGCATCCATACTTGTAGGTTATCTCACAGGAGCTACTAACGATAAAGACAGATTGTACGATGGAGATAACTTAAGCGATGCAGCGACACATTTATATTCGCTTATTGGTGATGAAAAAATGGCAATTCAGGGAAGAGCATTACCATTTCAGGACACTGATATCGTACCATTAGGTGTAAAAGTTGGACAAAGTGGAAACTATACCATTGCCATCAATGCAGTTGACGGACTATTTGAAAGTACTAATCAAGCAATCTACTTAGAAGATTTATATACAAATACAGAACATGATTTACGTTTGATGCCGTACAGTTTCTACTCAGATAATGGAGTCTATAACGATCGTTTTGTATTAAAATATGCACCGAGCAGCACCTTGGATACTAGTGAATTTGAATCAAATACTGGAGTTGTCATCACAACAAACAACAATCAAATAAAAGTGCATTCATACAACAGTCAAATCGAAGACATACTAGTATATGATATCCTTGGAAAACGATTAATTGATCGTAAAAATATCAATCAAGAAATCTTTGATATCACAAATCTACGCCAGACAAACAGCACACTTATTATAAAAGTTACATTGCAAAACGGGAAGCAAAAAATACAAAAGGTTATTTACTAAAAGTAAAAAATAAGTATCAAACTAAAAGCACTCTCTATATCATATTTATAAAGAGTGCTTTTTTTTGTGTCATACGATACTTAAAACAAAAAACACATAAAAATACGGGTTGCTAAATAAAAATAGTTCGCTTACTTTTATACAAAATTCAAACAAACATGCTGAGCAATACCATCAAAGAACTTTCAACAACCATACTTAACCATCAAGATGACATCACAAAATCCAAAGATGCTATTGATGAAATTCACAAACACTTTCTAGAAATCACCAACATTCTGGACTTAGGCAAAGAATTGCAAAACATTGCCGCAGTGCCAACAGCAAGCGGTATGGCATTATCACTCAATCATGCAGCAGCCTGTCTAATAGATTACCGAAGAACCACCAAATTCCTCAAAGGAATGGTGTCGCTCATTCGCGAAAAACAACAACAACATCCAAACGAAACCATCAACATATTCTATGCAGGTTGTGGGCCGTATGCACCGTTTCTCACAATGGTAGCACCATTATTTGATACCAAAGAAGTGCAATTCACGCTATTAGAAATCAATGCGGCTTCTATCAAAATGGCTGAAAAACTCATCACGGAATTACAACTCACCAACTATGTAGAGGAATATCACACAGCAGACGCCGTAACCTTTCAAATTCCAGCTGCTAAAAAATACCACATCCTATTCAGCGAAACCTTAGATGCCTTACTTTACCGAGAATCGTATGTGCCAATCCTATGGAATATGTTGCCACAACTCTCAGAAAACTGTGCGGTCATTCCAAACAATGTCATTGTGCAAGCAAGTCTCACATATTCAACTCCAAAAGGAGAAGACGTTAAAAAAGAAAAAGAAATAGCGACTATATTAGATGTTCGCGAAGCAGTAAAAATAAACAACGGAAGCAAATCACTTCCAGAATCATTTGAGCCGATAACCATCAATCTGGCAGGTGAAGAAAAATATAGCACCATGATTGTCGATACTAAAGTCCACATACACAATACCATTTGGTTGCACAGAAACGAATCGTCCCTAAGTATTCCATTCGAAATGGAAATCGTTTATCCGCTTGATGCACCAGAGGTAACCTTCTTCTACCAACTCAAACCATCTGTAGAACTCAAATTAAAGAACTAAATTCAATACCTCAGTATTCCCAAGCGTCAGTTCGAGTGGCAAATCTGCGATTTGTTGTATCGAGAACAACTATGAATCGTAAAGTTTATAGGCTTATAAGTTTAGGCAAACAAAGCAATCCAAATATTCAACATTTAGTATTTAAAATTTCACTATAAAAAAACAACTAAAACGTTATCGTATAAAAATCACTAAAAAATACTTGCATCTTCCTTTTGGAAGCCGTTAATTTGTGTAAAATAATAGTTCATATACATACTGTCGTTATCAAGAAAGGCCGAGGGAATAGACCCGCTGAAGCCTTAGCAACCCTTTACTCATAAAGAAGGTGCTACGTTCTACTGCGCAAGCGGATAGATAACAAAAGAGAAATTCACATCATCTCCTCACACTTTTTTGATACACATACTAATTATTAGGGCGTTACCCTAACGGGTCAGGCTATCCGCTATATCTCCCAATTTCATTGGGAGGATGACGCTGCTATCCTTAACGCGGATAGAAAAGCCGAGAAAAGCCTGTGCTGAGTAAAGCGACTATGAAAAAAAAACAAAAAATGAAAAACATCTGGAACGAAATAGAAAAACGAATCCTTGTCCTCGATGGTGCCATGGGAACCATGTTGCAAGCTTACAAATTTCAGGAAGCCGATTTCCGTGGCGAACGCTTCAAAGACTATCCAACACCATTGCAAGGCAACAATGATTTACTGTCCATCACGCAACCGCATGCCATCAAAGAAATACATGCAAAATACTTTGCGGCGGGCGCAGACATTGTAGAAACCAATACATTCTCTGGGACAACCATCGCGATGGCAGATTACCAAATGGAAGACTTGGTATACGAACTCAACTTCGAATCGGCAAAAATTGCCAAAGAAGTAGCGAATGAGTTCACTGCCAAAGAACCTCACAAACCACGTTTTGTGGCTGGTTCCATTGGACCAACCAACCGAACGGCAAGCATGTCACCAGACGTAAACGATCCAGGCTATCGTGCGGTAACATTTGATCAATTGCGTGTAGCCTACAAACAACAAGTAGAAGCCTTACTCGATGGCGGTGTAGACATCTTATTAGTAGAAACGGTATTTGATACGCTCAATGCAAAAGCAGCACTATTTGCCATTGAAGAAGTAAAAACTGAACGTGATATTTCAGTTCCCATCATGTTAAGTGGTACCATTACAGATGCGAGTGGACGTACACTATCTGGTCAAACTGCGGAAGCATTTCTAATTTCCGTATCACACATTCCATTGCTTTCAGTCGGGTTCAACTGTGCATTAGGTGCTAATCTATTGCAGCCACACTTGGAAGCCATTGCCAACAAAACAGACTTTGCAATCTCTGCACATCCAAATGCAGGACTGCCAAACGCTTTTGGTGAATATGAAGAATCACCAGCAGAAATGGCAGCTCAAATAGAAGAATACCTCAAAAAAAACCTTATCAACATCATTGGTGGTTGTTGTGGTACAACTCCCGATCATATCACTGCTATCGCAGAAATTGCGGCAAACTATAAACCACGTCAAGTAGTTGTTGGTTGTTAGTTTTTTGTTGTTGGTAAATAAAATTTAAAATGAATACGAATTTCAGCCTTTTACGCAGAATAATTGAAAAAACTTTGAAGGCATGTGAAGCGCAGCGGAACGCAAAGTTTTTTTTAATGGTTTTTTCAATATTATAAAAATATTGGAAAAAATTCCTCGGAAAAGTGCCCTTTCTTTTGGTTCGTTTTCTTTGGGCAAGCAAAGAAAATGAACATAGGAAAAGAATACAATTAATATGAAAATAAAGCAAACAAAATTCATGCGACTTTCAGGTTTAGAACCCTTAGTTTTAAACGAAAACAGCAACTTTATAAATGTAGGAGAACGTACCAATGTAGCCGGTTCGCGTAAATTCTTGCGACTCATTAAAGAAGAAAAATTTGATGAAGCCTTGGCAATTGCTAGACATCAAGTAGATGGCGGCGCACAAATCATCGACATCAACATGGATGATGGTTTAATAGACGGAAAAGAAGCGATGGTAAAATTTCTAAACCTCATTGCTGCCGAACCCGATATCTGTCGCGTACCAATTATGATTGACAGTTCTAAGTGGGAAATCATCGAAGCCGGATTGCAAGTGGTGCAAGGAAAATCGGTGGTAAATTCTATCTCATTAAAAGAAGGTGAAGAAAAATTTATTTGGGAAGCCACACAAATCAAACGGTATGGAGCAGCGGTCATTGTCATGGCTTTTGATGAGGTTGGACAAGCAGACAACTACGAAAGACGTTTAGAAATTGTGGCGCGTTCGTACGATGTATTAGTCAACAAAGTTGGATTTCCTGAAGAAGATATCATTTTCGACTTAAACATATTTCCTGTTGCAACCGGCATGGACGAGCATCGCAAAAACGCCATTGATTTCATTGAAGCCACACGTTGGACACGCGAAACCTATCCAAATGTAAGTGTAAGCGGTGGTGTAAGTAATGTATCGTTTTCTTTTAGAGGAAATGATACAGTCCGTGAAGCCATGCACTCCGTATTCTTATATCATGCCATTCAAGCTGGAATGAACATGGGAATCGTAAATCCTGCGATGTTGGAAGTCTATGACGACATTCCAAAAGACTTACTCGAACATGTGGAAGATGTCATGTTTGATCGTAGGGAAGATGCCACAGAACGTTTGCTTGATTTGGCGGAAACATTCAAAGGAATCAAAAAAGATGATATCGAAGCCATACAAGAATGGCGCAATTTCGAATTGCAAGAGCGCATCACACATTCGCTCGTCAAAGGAATTGATAAATACATTTTAGAAGACATAGAAGAAGCACGCCAAAAAGCAGAAAAACCGCTAGAAGTCATTGAAGGAAACCTCATGATCGGAATGAATGTCGTGGGCGACTTATTTGGTTCAGGAAAAATGTTCTTGCCACAAGTCGTAAAATCGGCACGTGTCATGAAAAAAGCGGTTGCCTATCTCAATCCTTTTATAGAAGAAGAAAAAAAGAAAAATGCCACTAAATCCCCGAAAGAAGAAAGCGGAGCAGGAAAAGTGCTCATGGCAACGGTTAAAGGTGATGTACATGATATTGGAAAAAATATTGTAAGTGTCGTTTTAGGTTGTAACAACTACCAAATTGTAGATTTAGGTGTGATGGTGCCGCCCGAAAAAATCATTGCGACAGCCAAAGCGGAAAATGTAGATGTCATTGGATTGTCTGGCTTAATCACACCTTCGCTGGATGAAATGGTGTATTTAGCCAAAGAAATGGAGCGTCAAAACTTTAGCATTCCGTTATTAATTGGTGGTGCTACAACTTCCAAAGCACATACGGCGGTAAAAATTGATCCAGAATACAAAAATGCAGTGGTACATGTCAATGATGCTTCAAGAGCGGTGACGGTTGTAGGCGATTTACTAAACAAGAAAAAATCAAAGGAATATCGCGATCAACTAAAACAAGAGTATGATGAATTTCGCGAAAAATTCTTAAAACGAAAAAAAGCAAAAAAATACATTTCGTTAGCAGCAGCACGACGAAAAAAATATAAAATTGATTGGGAAACAAGCACTATTGTGAAACCAAAAGAACTCGGAATTCAAAAACTAACACAACTCAGTTTAAAAGAATTAGTGCCGTTTATCGATTGGAGTCCGTTTTTTAGATCGTGGGATTTGCATGGGCATTATCCAGCGATTATGTCTGATAAAATTGTGGGCGAACAAGCGACGCAATTATTTGCTGATGCACAAGAAATGATCAAAGAAATCATTGCGAATCAATCACTCAAAGCAAAAGGAATCTTTGGACTGTTTGAAGCAAATACGATCCATGAAGATGATATTTCCATTCAAAAAAATGGTAAGGAAATCGCGATTTTCAGAACGCTTCGTCAGCAACAAGATAAACGCGCGGAAGTTCCAAATATAGCGTTGGCAGACTTTATCGCACCAAAAGAAACAGGGAAACAAGATTATATGGGCGCGTTTTGTGTAGCGATATTTGGTGTGCAAGAATTGGCAGATAGTCACAAAGAAAAACAAGACGATTATAACGCTATTATGGCGCAAGCCATTGCAGACCGATTTGCAGAAGCGTTGGCAGAATACTTACACAAGCAAGTCCGAACCAAACATTGGGGCTATGATATGAGTGAAGATTTGACCAATGAAGACTTAATCAAGGAAAGTTACAAAGGCATTCGTCCAGCACCCGGATATCCAGCATGTCCCGATCATTTGGAGAAAGAAACCATTTGGGAATTGCTCGGTGTAGAAGAAGTGATTGGCGTAACGCTTACGGAAAGTTTAGCCATGTGGCCAGCCGCCGCCGTTTCCGGGTATTATTTTGGAAATGAGGAAGCAAAATATTTCGGATTGGGTAAAATTACACACGATCAAGTAGAAGACTTTGCCAACAGAAAAGGAATCAGCTTGGAAAAAGCACAAAAATGGTTGCATCCAAACTTGGCGGATTAACCCGCATTTTGACTGCGCTCAATGTGATACTAAATGTGATGCGTTAGTGATAGAAGCGGCATCCTCCCGATTTTCTCGGGAGATATAGCGGATAGCACGACCATAAAAGTTTATGGAACATAACGCGTAGCGGACATGAGCCGTAAACTTTTGTGGGAACGCCCTAAGAATCAAGAGTCAAGAGCCAAGAATAGAGAGAAAGAATAAATAAAAAAAAATACAAGAGCCGAGTAAATCTCAATACTCACAACTCAATACTAATATCTAAAAAAGATGAAAGTAACAGAACATATCACCAACGCCGACGGAAAAACAATGTTTTCCTTTGAAATATTGCCACCGTTGAAAGGACAAGATATCAAATCGATTTTTGATAATATTGATCCGTTAATGGAATACAAACCACCATTTATTGACGTAACGTATCACCGAGAAGAATACACGTTTAAAGAATTGGAGAATGGATTGTTGAAAAAACAAGTCGTGAAAAAACGCCCCGGAACGGTTGGAATTTGTGCGGCAATTCAGAATAAATATCAAGTAGATGCCATTCCGCATATTTTGTGTGGCGGATTTTCTAAAGAAGATACAGAAAACTTCTTGATCGATTTAGATTTCTTAGGAATCGATAATGTTGTTGCTTTACGTGGCGATGCTGTCAAAAGCGAAACCTATTTCAAACCAGAAAAAGATGGACATACGTTCGCTTCCGATTTGGTCAGTCAGATACAAGATTTAAACAACGGAAAGTATTTGGATGAAGAATTGCAAAACTCTTCTAAAACCGATTTTTGTATTGGTGTGGCAGGGTATCCTGAAAAACACATGGAAGCGCCAAGTTTGGATTCGGACATTCATTTTTTAAAGAAAAAGATAAAAGCGGGCGCGGAATATATTGTAACGCAGATGTTTTTTGACAATCAAAAATTCTTCGAGTTTGAAGAAAAGTGTCGAAAAGAAGGAATTACGGTGCCAATTATTCCGGGATTAAAGCCGATTGCCACACGAAAGCAATTGAATCTCATTCCGCATCGTTTTAGTGTAGATTTACCGGACGATTTAATTATGGCAGTTGTGCGTTGTAAAGACAACAAAGCCGTTCGACAAGTAGGAATTGAATGGTGTACGCAGCAAAGTAAAGAACTTATTGAAGCGGGCGTTCCTATCTTGCATTATTATTCTATGGGAAGATCGAGCAATATTGAAGCCATTGCAAAAGCGATATTTTAGATCGCATGAAAGAGGCTGTCTGAAAAGCTAAATTTCCGTCAAACCGAACTTGATTCGGTTTCTCATAATCATTGTAAATCAACATGATGAGATTCTGAATCAAGTTCAGAATGACGCTTTCTAATACTTTTCAGACAGCCACTTTTCTAATATAATATATATCTTCCGACTATAAATCGCCTGACGGATCAAATATGCCACAGTTTGCATTTCCATTGCATCTTGTATAATCTCTAGTTTCACACCAGTTTACAGATTCACACAGGTATACTGATTGCCAAGTTCCTCCTTGTACGCTATTTGCATTTAAGTTTGAAATAGAATCTTTCTTTAATTTTAACTTACTAATTGATTTTTTTTTCATGTCATTTATTTTTTGATGAAATTACCGTTGTGGAGTATCGTAAATTTGACAAATATATTCACCGTTACAAGCCGTATAATCGATGGTTGCACAGAAATTAATTGAAAAGCAAAATGCGGTATTTCCATCAAGCGTTCCTCCTGACAAAGCATTTTCAGTGAGTGTAGAAACGGCCTTTTTATTCAGCGATAATTTTTGAATTGACTTTTTTTTCATGATTTTAAGTTTTTTTTGGTTAAATCTAAATATATGCAAATGAAATAATTATGCGCTGAGGTTTTCCAATACATGTAGTAGGTGCATGCAGTAGTTAATATGTGTAGGACGGTTAAAAATGTCTTTTTACCCCGTGAATTAGTTTTTTATCAATAAATACGACTGAAAAAAGCATTTTTTTAAAATAAAAACTACATTTGTTAACGCAATGAAAAAAATAGTTTTCCTCTTATTCTTTTGTGTGGCAATTGCGTTTGCGCAAGAAAAATCGCAGCAAGCGGCAAGCATCGAAGTCAATTACTTTGGTGGAAGTATTGTGCGACATAATAATGATATTTTACATCTCATAACAGGACATCCCGAAGGTTTTATTATAAGTTACAACGAAAAGACATTTGGGTACGACAATTGGTCTGAATTTTATAACTATCCCGATTATGGAGTTTCATTCAGTTATCAGAATCTAAAAAATCAATACTTAGGGGAAAATGTTGCCGTGTACGGACATTATAATTTTTACTTTTTAAAACGAAATTTAATGTTTCGTATTGGTCAAGGATTGGCTTATACGAGCAATCCGTATGACAAAAAAGACAATTTCCGAAACATTGCCTTTGGATCTCGTTTTATGAGTAGCACGTATTTGATGCTCAATTACAAAAAAGAAAATCTATTTCAGCGATTTGGCGTGCAAGCCGGATTGTCGTTCGTTCACTATTCCAATGCCAATGTAAAAGCACCCAACACAAGTATCAATACTTTGGCTTTGAATGTTGGTATCAATTATAACTTAGAGGATACTTCACTGATAGCGTTTCAGAAGAATGATAGCATTCAGAAATTTTCAGAACCCATTAAGTTTAACTTTGTATTGACAGGAGGAATCAACGAAAGTGATGCTATTGGAAGTGGACAATATGGCTTTACCATCTTATCGGCGTATGCAGACAAACGATTGGGAAGAAGAAGCGCGATACAGTTCGGAACAGAACTGTTTTTATCTAACTTTTTAAAAGAATGGATTCAATACAGATCAATTGCATTTCCTGATGGAGAAGTCAAAGGCGATGAAGATTTTAAGCGCGTCGGTATATTTTTGGGACACGAATTATTTATAAGCAGATTTTCAATTATCACACAACTAGGGTATTACGCATATTATCCAGTAGATTTTGAAGGACGAACCTATATTCGAGCAGGAATGAAACGATACTTTGGCAAAAAGTGGTATATAGTCATGACACTAAAATCGCATGGAGCCAAAGCAGAAGCTACGGAATTTGGCGTCGGAATTCGATTGTAAAATGAAGAAGCTGTAACAATTAACCAATTGTATGCTCTTTAAAATATCAATCAAAAAACTTACAGCCATGAAAAAACATATCTATTGCACGTTCATACTAGTATTGATTTTCCAATTTGGAATTGCACAAATAGCACCAGAAGAAAGTGCAGAGGAAAAAAACAAAACGGAACTAAAAGATCATCCTAAATTAAGAGGAATGCTTTTAGGTGTTCATGGAGCTAGAGAAACGATGTTTGAAATCGGTTATTTTTATTATGATTGGATAGAAATAACTACGGGTAAAATACCTGCCATTGGCGGAACAGGATATTCTATATCAACGGAACATTATATAAATAACAATTATATTATTGCACCAAAACTGGCTATTTGGGGAAATCTTTGGTATATAAATGTAGGAATCAGTACGCCTTGGTATTTTGATATGGAAAAAAATAACAGCTTGCGCGTGCGACCAGAAATCGGAATTGGTTCAGGAAGTTGGAAATTGACGTTTGCTGCAAATATGGCAATTACAAATAAAGACATGCCGAATGTAAGTAAGTACATGGTGTCTGCAATTTGTTTTCTGAATTTTAATAAGAAAGCAAGCGATAGAAAGAAAAAAATTGGTTTTCTTGGTATGTAAAATTGATCAAAATTGAATGCGAACTAAAACAATAATATAATGAAATCAATATTTATAACGCTCCTTTTTGTCAAGCATAATTTAATAAAAAAGCAAGCATATTGTACGTTCATGCTAATGTTGATTTGTCAATTAGGAATGGCGCAAGTGACACCAGAAAAAAATAATGAAGACGTAACTAGTACAGGTTTTTTAGGTAAAAATAACCCGCCTTTAAAAGGAATGATTTTAGGAGTGCATGGCGCAAGAGAAACGATGTTTGAAATCGGTTATTTTTATTATGAATGGGTAGGAGGTAGTGGAAAGAATTATGGTGGAAGAGGATATTCTATATCAACAGAACATTATATCAATAAAAATTATATAATAGTTCCAAAAATAGCCGTGCTTTCAAATTTATGGGGAATAAATACGGGAATCGCTACATTATGGTATTTTGATAAAGAAAAAAATAACAGCTTAAGAGTAAGACCAGAAATTGGATATGGTTCAGGATATCTTAAATTGACATATGCTTATAACATTGCAATCACTAATAAAGACATGAACAATGTAAGCAAGCATATGATATCTGCGGTTTATTTTTTGAATTTTAATAAAAAAAGCATGCAAGGTAAATAGGAAATGATAATGTATGTAGCAATACATTTCATAAAAGATGAATAATGAAAAAATTATATTTTATATTATTATGTACAGCAATCATATCTTGTAACAAAGAAGATGCAAATGATTGTTTTCAAACGTCGGGAAGTATCATTACGGAAGAAATACTCGTGAATGATTTCTCTAAAATAGAAGTCAATGAAGGCATCAATTTAGTGGTGAAAGATGGCGCGAGTAAAAAAATAATCGTAGAAACAGGCGCAAATCTTATCAATGAAGTAGAAGCAAAAGTAGTAGGTGATACGCTATTTTTATACGATCATAATAACTGTAATTATGTGCGTGATTACGGAATCACCACCATATATGTGACTTCTCCAAATATTACTGAAATTAACAGTAAAACGCAATTTGAAGTGCGTTCTGATGGAATCTTAACGTATCCAAATTTGAGATTGATCTCTGAAAACTTCACCAACGAAAGTGCAGCTTCCGGAAACTTTACATTGCAAGTGCAAAATCAGGAATTTTCAGTATTGTTCAATAACTTATCCAATTTATTTATTTCAGGAAGTACCGGTCGTTTTACAATTAGTTTTCCTGGTGGAAATTCTAGAATAGAAGCTGAAAGCTTTGCAGCAAACCACGTTGTGATTTCTTCGCGCGGAAGCAATGATATCATCATTCATCCGCTGTTAGAACTTGCAGGAGACATATACGGAACTGGCGATGTCATTGCAGTAAATCGTCCAGATATAGTTATGCTTACAGCACATTATACAGGGCGACTTATTTTTAATTAATCATTTTTTAGGGAATAAATATTCTTCATGAAAAAATGTTTATAAAAGGCAATCAAAATTCAATTTTTATCACCTTCAGTTTATGAATCAAATGTTATGAACATTGTCTTAAGTATCTAAACATACTACTTTCATGCTATTATTAATATTAAATTAAATGTCATGAAAGAACAAAAATCAAAACAATTATTGCTTAGAAAAAAAACAATAAGCAATGTGAGTAAAGTAACAATTAATGGAGGAAAATTGCCAACTACAAAACAAACCTCACTAGAGCATACATTTTGCCTTTGTGTTGGATAAAAATAACGTCTATTAATTAGGAATGAAAACAGCGGACTTCGGTTCGCTTTTTTTGTGACGTCATTAATGAATTTGTAACAAAAAGTAGTGAGTATTGAGAACTTTCAAATGTCAATTATGTCCAGTCAAACATACTTTATTATTTCAACAAAAAAACCTTTCGAAACTTAAATTATAATAGTATGCTCATTGAGTCTTATAGTTTACTCATTCTATCTTTCATTTGATCACATGATTTCTTTAATTTGAATAAATAATTAATTAAAAATGAAAATACCATTAAGTACAATACTTCTATTTTTAATCAGTACGTATGTTTTTAGTCAACAAAGTAGTATTGATGCGAATACGATAGATACTTTATGTATAAAAGCATTAAACAATCGTTTTGATGTTATGCTGAGAAGTGGTTATACATATCTTAAACCAACAGCACAAAGCAAACGCTTAAAAAATGCAAACGTTTCAAACCGTTATAAATTCCTCTCTCTTGATGAATTAAGAAAAATTTCACTTAAAGAAAAAAAGACAATATATTTAACTCGGATCACTCATAAAATCATATCAAAAGATACAATAGATATAAATTTAAGTACTGTTGGATACAAAGTGAAAAGGAAACTTTTTAGGAATATAAATGAATTTTCTCTTAGTTGTGGAGGAACAAAAGGCTATCAACCTTCAATGCGATTTGTGTATGACAAGGTTAAAAAAGATTGGATACTTATTCACAATTCGTCAGTAGTAGCGGATGATTGAAAATTAGAAAAATGCTACATTAAAAATGAATGATAAAAAGCATTAGAACAATCTAAAACACTTTTACATTTAAAATTTAGCATTCAACATTTATAATTTATTCTTGAATCCATGGAAACATCTCGATAATTCTGTTAAGCGTACTCGAAATACAATTTTTCTTCATTCCCATTCAACCCTGCTCAATGTAAAACATTTCGAAAAAAAATACTCGATGTGACAATTATAAAATAAAGCATTCTCAATTTTGAAAACTGAAAACTGAAAACTGAAAACTGAAAACTGAAAACTGAAAACTGA
>CAYGPQ010000011.1:0-46226 GCA_964351775.1 uncultured Kordia sp.
TAAAAAATCAACACTAAAACCAACATAAGAACATCAAAAAGTTATATTTTTACAGCTAATTATGTCTGAAAAAGATATGTGTTTACTTAAAATATCATAATGAAGAAATTTGTATATACTTTTTTAATTCTTGCAATAGCAATCCTTTGGAGTTCATGTCGTAAAGATTTTGTTACGATTCCAAGTTCGGGACAACTCCAATTTTCAAAAGATACCGTATATCTTGATACCATTTTTACCAATATTGGTTCAAGCACCTATAACTTAAAAGTGTATAACCGAACTGATGACGATATTCGCATTCCTACGATTCAATTAGGCGAAGGTGAAAGTTCAAAATATCGTTTAAATGTAGACGGAATCGCTGGAAAAGTATTTCAAGATATTGAATTATTAGCCAACGATAGTATGTTTGTTTTTGTAGAAACAACGGTTGATATCAACGATTTTGTTGGTGGCGATCAATTTTTATATACCGATGCGATTGAATTTGACACCGGAAGCAATCAACAAAAAGTAGAATTAGTTACGCTAGTACAAGATGCCGTTTTCTTATTCCCACAACAATTTAATGATGGTACCATTGAAACATTACTCCTTGGCGTAGATGATGAAGGCAATGAAACACGCGTAGAAGGTTTCTTTTTAGAAGATACAGAACTCAATTGGACCAACGAAAAACCGTATGTGGTTTACGGATATGCAGCCGTTGGTCAAAATAAAGTATTAAACATAGAAGCTGGTGCAAGAGTGCATTTTCATGCAGATTCTGGTCTCATTGTCGGAAACTTAGGTTCATTACAAGTCAATGGAATGTTAAGTACGACCGAAGAACTCGAAGGCGAAGTGATTTTTGAAGGCGATCGATTAGAGCCTGGTTTTGCAAATGTTCCCGGACAATGGGGAACTATTTGGTTGACAGACGGAAGCACGAATAATAACATCAATTACGCAACCATTAAAAATGCTTCTGTTGGAATTTTAACCGATAATAGCGATGACACCACAAATCCTACGCTTACACTAAACAATTCAAAAATATACAACAGTGCGTCTGTCGGATTGCTAGCGCGTACAGGACATGTAGAAGCCAACAATAGCGTTATTGGAAGTGCAGGACAAGCTTCGCTGTACCTTAATTTAGGCGGACAATACACGTTTAGGCATTGTACATTTGCCAACTATTGGACCAATAGTTTTAGAGTATTTCCAAGCGTTTTATTAGATAACTTTATAGATCTCGGAAACGGAACCATTTTAAAGGAAGATTTAGATGCAACCTTTTCAAACTGTATTATTGATGGAACCAACGGAATTGAATTATTTTTAGATAAAAATGATGGTGCAGCATTTGTGTACAAATTCCAAAACTGCTTGATTAAATTTGATGATTTCAACAATCGATTTGTGAACAATCCATTATACAACTTCAATGATGCAACATTGTTTGAAGCGAATGTTTTTAATATAGATCCTGATTTTAAAAGTACAGAAACCAACGAATTTATTATTGGTGCTGATTCTGGCGCAAACGGAATTGGAAATACACCTGCAATGCCATTCATAATTCAGTCAGATGTTTTAGGTTTTCCACGAACAAATCCTTCGGATGTTGGCGCTTATAATCATATTACTTTTGATGATTGATAATGAAAATTTATATTAAAATACTTCTGATTTTAACTTTTGTTTTGTGTTATGGTTGTAACCAAGAACAAAAGAAAACTGACGCGAAGTATACCAAAATCGCGGAATTGAAACCTGTCAGTCTCAATTCTGTTACTTCACTTATTGACAAACCAAAGAAATCCGATCTTGATAAAATAATTGGCACCTATTATGTAACTAACTTTCACTCCTATTTAAAAAGTGGATGTACACTTCATTTAGAAAAACCAAAAGACAAGTTTGTTCTTTATACTTTTGAATTTAAAGAAAATGGAGAAATCATTTTTAACGATTTAACCAAATTCTATGGCTGTGGAAATGGAGTGCTGACCATTAAAAAAGGAACATGGAAAACCAAAGAAAAAGATGTTTATGAATTGACTTTTGATGGAGAATATCTTGCTGAATCTAAATTTCATACTGAATCTGAATATCATTTAGTGGAATTAAAAAATGGCGATAAAAAACTGAAATTGAATAAAATCATCCTGAATCAGCAAAAACTTCCTTGGGAATAAAAATATTTCACAACAACAAAACTAGCTAGTTATTACAAATTAGTTGATCTTAAAAACATAGCTCATGAATATCCAATTCAAAGAAGAACAAAAATTCACACAATGGTGGCTTTGGATACTTCTCATCGGAATTGGAATATTGCCTATTTACGGAATCTACAAACAGCTTATTCTTGGAGAACCTTATGGAGACAAGCCAATGTCTAACGTTGGATTGATCATTCTTGCAGTATTTATTTTTGCACTACTCGCGATGTTTTACTTCATGCGATTGAAAACTGAAATTGACAAATATGAAATCCGAATGCACTTCTTCCCTTTTGTCAAAAAACGTATTAATTGGACTGCTATAAAAAGTGCCGAAATTATCATTTATGGTTTTGTTGGCGGTTGGGGAATTCGACTTTGGACAAAATACGGAACGATTTACAATGTAAAAGGAAACATAGGACTCGCCATTGAACTTCTAAACGGAAAAAAATTACTGATCGGAACTCAAAAAGAAGTGGAACTAAGTGAATTCCTAAAAAAAATTAAAACGTAAAACGTCTATAAAACACAACTTCTTACCGAAAAAAGTCACAAAATAAATATGCTGTTTTATGATGTAATTTTTATGCGTATATTCGTAAGAACAATAAACAAAGAAGCGTTTAACACAAAAAACTAACTCAACATGATTGTACTAATTTATAAGATTGCAAATTTACTTGCTGGTATTTTACTAGGTATTACAGCTTTAGACAAACTCGATGGAGAAAGTGATTTCTTCAACAACATCGCCAAAAAATTGATGCCATTTACCACTATCATTGGTGGGGTTTCTTTAGGATTAGGTATTTTCTATTTATTTGGATTTCATCACATTTTATACAACGCCATAGCAATTGCTGGTGGATTGTTATTATTAACACATGTATTAAGTCAAATCCCAACTATTGGCGATTCACTAGTAAAAGTTTCCAAAAAATTAATGCCTTTTAAAGTAATTGTTGGAGTTGCATTGTTAGTAATGACTGTCCTACGATTCTTAGGAATTCACATTTTAGGATAAGAATTAATCACAATTTTTTGAATCGTTTTTCGAATTGAAGCGAATTTTCAAAAAAACTCATTACATAAGCTTGTGAAGAAAAAACAAGCGAAATATAAAACAGCAACCGTATGATTTTAGAAATGATACGGTTGCTGTTTTTATTTGGTAATATATATCAATTTATGATTGAAATAATGGTCTATCAGACATCATTACATTTACCTTAAATGCAATGTTTTCTAATTTTTCATCACTTTCGTGATTCATCAATGCTTCATCGATATATTCTACAATAAGTTCCATATCACCTTCTTGTAAACCTCTTGTCGTTACAGCGGCAGTTCCTACACGAATTCCAGAAGTTACAAACGGACTTTTATCATCGAAAGGCACCATGTTTTTATTGACTGTAATGTCTGCTTTTCCAAGTGCTTTTTCGGCATCTTTTCCAGTGATATTTTTATTTCTGAGATCAATTAACATCATGTGATTGTCCGTTCCTCCAGAAATAATATGATATCCTTTCGCAACAAAAGCTGCTGCCATGGCTTTGGCATTTTTTTGAACTTGTAAAATGTAGTGCATAAAGGCATCTGTCAATGCCTCTCCAAAAGCGATTGCTTTTCCAGCAATGACGTGCTCCAATGGGCCACCCTGATTTCCTGGAAATACAGCTCCATCAAGTAATGAAGACATTTTCCGTAAGCTTCCATTTTTTAATTTGATTCCGAATGGATTGTCAAAATCTTCTCCCATTAAAATTAATCCACCACGCGGTCCACGTAAAGTTTTGTGCGTGGTAGTTGTTACAATGTGACAATGTGGAATTGGATCGTTTAAAACACCTTTGGCAATTAATCCAGCTGGATGTGAAATATCTGCTAATAATAAAGCATTTACACTATCTGCTATGACGCGAAAACGTTCAAAATCGATATCTCTTGAATATGCAGAGGCACCAGCAATGATCATTTTTGGTTGTTCTTTCGTTGCGATTTCTTGAATTTTATCATAATTCAATACACCCGTTTCTTTTTCTACACCATAAAAAACAGGATTGTATAATTTTCCAGAAAAGTTTACCGGCGATCCGTGTGTTAAATGTCCACCATGTGACAAGTCGAATCCTAAGATTTTATCGCCTGGGTTCAAACATGCTGCAAAAACAGCTGTATTTGCCTGACTTCCACTATGTGGTTGAACATTAGCCCATACAGCTCCAAACAAAGCTTTCGCCCTATCAATAGCAATCGTTTCTACTTCGTCTACCACTTCACAGCCACCATAGTAGCGCTTTCCGGGATATCCTTCAGCATATTTATTGGTCAGTACAGAACCTACAGCTTCCATGACTTGTTCACTTACAAAATTCTCGGAAGCAATCAACTCTAATCCTTCTTTTTGTCGTTCTTTTTCGGCTTGAATTAATTCAAAAATTTGTTCGTCGCGTTGCATTATTTTGAGTCTATGTTAATAAAATCCAAAAATATGATATAGATTCGATAACTCATATAAAAAAACTCATATATTTGAATAGAATAACATTTTTTTTGAAATTTTAAACATTCAACACAACTATGCCAGATACTACTAATAACCCAAACAGAAAAACGTGGCTTGATGTAGCTGCAGATAGTGATTTCCCTATACAAAATATTCCTTTCGGTGTTTTCCTTACAAGAGATGATGTCATTACCATCGGCACACGAATTGGTGATTATGCTATTGATTTAGGAGCATTGCATCAATTAGGATATTTCGAAGGAATTCCTTTAACAGATGATATTTTTCTTCAAGATACTTTAAACGATTTTATCTCAGATGGAAAGAAAACATGGCGATTGGTTCGAAATCGTATTGGAAATATTTTCGATGAGAATAACGCAGATTTACGAGATAATACAGAACACAGAAATACCATTATTTTCACCTTAGATGAAATAGAAATGCAATTGCCTGTACAAATTGGTGATTATACAGATTTTTATTCAAGTATAGAACATGCTACCAATGTTGGTAAAATGTTTCGCGGAGAAGATAATGCCTTGATGCCAAACTGGTTACACATGCCTGTTGGTTATCATGGAAGAAGTTCTTCTATTATTCCTTCGGGAATTCCAATTCACCGTCCACAAGGACAAACATTGCCCGCTGGCGCAGATACACCCGTATTTGGTCCTTCAAAACGTGTTGATTTTGAATTGGAAATGGCGTTTATTACCACAGATGCAAATCATATTGGAGAGCCAATTCCTATTGAAGAAGCAGAAGATTATATTTTTGGATTAGTCCTATTTAATGATTGGAGCGCGCGTGATATTCAAAAGTGGGAATATGTGCCATTAGGTCCATTTTTAGGAAAAAGTTTTGCTTCGTCAATTTCTCCTTGGATTGTAACGATGGATGCGCTATTGCCTTTTCGCGTAGATAGTCCGAAACCATTAAAACCACAATTAGAATATTTACAGTATAAAGGAAAGAAAAGTTTTGATATCAATTTAGAAGTATCTATTCAACCAGAAAATAGCACGGAAACCGTGGTTGCACGATCAAATTTTAAATATATGTACTGGAATATGGCGCAACAATTAGCGCATCATACGGTGAATGGTTGCCCTATAAATTCTGGTGATATGTTAGGAAGTGGAACGTTATCGGGTAAAACACCTGATTCGTATGGTTCTATGTTAGAATTGTCTTGGGGAGGAAAAAATCCTGTGAAATTGAATGACGGTTCTGAGCGTACTTTTATTAATGATGGAGACACGGTAACTATGCGTGGTTATTGTACAAATGATGATCATATTCGGATTGGTTTCGGAGAAGTTTCATCCAAATTATTACCTGTATTTCAACCAAAGAAAAAAGCATAAATTATTGAATCACTTTTAAAAATTAAGATTCATCAACATATTTTAACTGATAAAAAACTCCCAACAGGTTCATTGTTGGGAGTTTTTCGTTGCTGCTAATTCGAGAAATATTTAATGCGTAATGCTTAAATTTTTGATTCTTACCACACCATTGGAACCTGTATAACTTGCACCTTGTACAGATTGTAAATAGTTTCCAACCTTAAAATAATTTCCTGAAGTGTTTGTGCCAATTGCTTGCGTAAAGATTTCTGTAGAACCTTGAAAAACCTTTACAACACCATTATTATAAGAAATTTTGAAAGTATAGCTTGTATTTAGCTGATATCCGTTATCAATAATTAAACTTCCACCTCGAACAACTTCAGTTATATAACCGCTGATTTTCATACGTACACCACCAGAACTTTGGTTTTCACTTCCAATAAACTGAACTCTGATTACATCATCAACCGTATTATTAGGTCCATGAATTTGCGCAAAACATAACACGCCACCACTATTATCAGCATCTTGCGGTAATCTGTCTACACGAACGGTAAACGTCATTGTATTATTTCCAGAGCCACCATTCCAACTGGCTAGATTTCCATTGCTCATTTCTCTGAGTTCCACTCTTGGATTCCCCGATGTAGCAGATCCGCCCAAACCTCTGTAACATTTAAAAAATGTCCATTCGCCATCTGTATAAAAATAATTTGGATCTTCATAGTTTGAAAAAGTTTTTCCTGTAGCAGCCAATACATCATCTCTGTACGTTGCATTTGATCCTGGACTTCCTGTAAATCCGTTTAGTTTCCAATTGTTAGAAGTTAATCCTAAATTATCTCCTGGAGAATCGCCACCACCTGTTGTACCGCCTGTTCCATAAATTTCAGTTTCCGTAATACTGTTCCATGAATTAGAAGAGTTTCCAAAACATGAAATTCGCACATAACGCACATTTACCGCATTAAAACTAAAGGTTTCCAAACCATTCGTATTTCCGCTACTTCCGGAAGTTTTCTTATCAACAACCGTTTGTAAATTTGAAGTGGTAGTACCAACTCTGATTTTAAAATACGCTTTCCGTTGATTACCTTTATAAAAAGCTAATTTTACAGACGAAACCGATTTTACAGCACCCAAATCATACGTAATATACTTTCCCGTATAACCATTAGATGACCAACGTGTTCCTAAATTTCCATCGAGTGTATTTTGTGGAACATTACCATCATCGCCATTAGCAGATACACTATTGGGAATAATTTCCCCATTTTTTTGTACAATTGGTAATTTTGAAATTTCAATAGTTTCTTCAGCTTCTTCTACAAGTTCATCTGTAGCACATGAATAACATAGCATGATACATAATAAAAGGATACATTTAATCAGTTTGTAGGTTTGTTTTAAAAAAAGTTCTTTCATGGTTTTTGGTTTATGATTAATATTATTTTTGGTAAACCAATTTGGTTAACCAAATTGGTTTACCAATTATACAACAATAATTAATAACTAAAAAAATGTAAAACCGTAAAAAGAAGATGGTTCTTTATGAAGATAAAATACTTAAATAATGGTATTTAAAGCAACATTTTGATTTACTTATTCGTGTAGTGTGTTAAATAGTGATGAATTGTGTAGAAGTTTAAAGTAGTATCAAACTAAGTAAATAATTGCAATAGCTAATAAAATTACACCATAAATGAGTGTAAAAGTTTCTCCTGATATTTTACTTCCCATTTTAGCTCCGAAGAAGTTTGAGATAAAATATGTTCCAAACAAAATTCCAACCAATTGCCAATCTACAGGGTTTTCAAAATTATATTTTATAAACGCTCCGTAACTTACTGGTGGAATTAAGATTGCCAAACTCAGCGCGCGCGCATATTCTTTTTTTAGTTTAAATAGACCGATTAATATTGGCACCATCAATACACCCGCACCAATTCCAAACATACCGCCTAAAATTCCTGTGCAAGCTGACAAAACTAGAATCCAATACGGAGAAATGTATTCTTTATCTGATGCTTTTGCATTCTTCTGTAAATACGATCGAAATTGCATCAATGCAATAATGACCAACAAAACAGCGAAGTAATATTTTAAATCGGTTTCCCCAATAAAAAAGGCAAATACGGCACCAAAATACGAACATATACAGTATGCTATCACACCAATAGTAATATTGAGCCACTGCTTTTTGACATATTCATATAATGACATCACACCGAGTAAACTCATTGGCCCTAACATCATTGTCAATACATTTCCTTGCGCTGCCAATTGTGACATACCACAATACAAGACTAAGAAAGAAACTAAAAATGGACCACCGCCAATTCCAGCAAATCCGCCAATATAACCAACAACAAGTCCTAGTAACACATACATAATGGGATCACACATAGCAATTACAAATTTGGCTGCAAGTTACTAGAAAAGTTGAGTTTGTAACATGATTCAAATAAAAAAACAACTTCAAACCGAAGTCTGAAGTTGTCTCATAATAATAGAATTAATTAAATATTAGTATGCACAATAAGCACTCATAGTACAATCTAACGGATTAATAGTTGCACATAAAATAGCCATTACTGAGGTGGAAATTGTAGATCCGCCTTTTAATGAATCTACTTGCTTATTAGTAAGTTCAGCAATTGTTGCTTTCTTAATAGTTAATGTTGATTTCTTGATTTGCTTTTTCATAATGTCTTTGACTTAATAATTAAACTTTTTAAAAAAAAACATCGTCATGTACGCATGTTACTAAACTGGACATGAACGTATGGTATATAAACAAAGGATTGGAATAAATGACGGACATAAATTTGCTGGCACACTTCGTCCTCCTCCCTTTACTACATTTATTTCTTTATAAGCCAAACTTGCAATACTTGACTTATTTAATTGTAACAATTTTGATATTTTTTTCTTCTTCATAATATTTGAATTTAAATGATTAATAACATAAAACACCTGTTCCAGCTCCACAATCACCACGTGACAAACACCCTAAAAAAGTAATTGTAATTCCTCCTTTTAAACGTTCTTGTGCCACATTATTTAATTGAGTAATTGTAGTCTTTGATACATTTATTTTTTTCTTTTTTTTCTTCATAATTTAAATTTTTTGAATTTTGCCTACTCTATCAGTTTTTCGGCTTTCACTTTTTATAAAAAATCAATTTGCTGTAATTAACACGTAGTATGCGGACACAGATAACAATTAGTGTATGCTAAGGTTGCACATCCTTGTGTACAGTCTTCGGTTTCACAATTTAATCTGTCCACAGACTCTATACCTATCGTTCCACCTTTTACACTGTCAATGCTTAAGTTTGAAACGATAAACTTTTTCAATCCTAACTTAATTTCTTGCTTTTTCATGATATAATAATTTGTAATAATGCCTACTCTATCAGTTTTTCGGCTTCCACTTTTCAAAACAAATGGCCGTTTATTTCTGACATAAAGGAACTGAGAAAAATGCATAAAAAAATCCTAACCGATAAAGGTTTACAAATTCAATTACTAAATAAGTAACCAATTAAGCGCATTTATTTCTGTAAGAACTAGGAGAAATCCCTGTCTTTTTCTTAAATGCGTTATAAAAAGAAGTTCGATTGTTAAATCCTATCGCATATATAATTTGGTTGATATTTAAATTGCTTTTTTCATCTTGCAACAGTTTGATGGCTTCGTCAATCCGATAGTTATTGACAAATTCGAAGAAATTTACCTTAAAAGATTCGTTAATTAACTGCGAAGTATGATGTCGAGATAAGTTTAAATGCTCCGCTAATACATCAAGTGTAAGTGAACTATCTAAAAATAGTTTATCAGATTCCATCAAAGAAACCAATTTATCTTTCATTTCCGTTGCTAACGAAGACGACAAACCATTATTTTGATATTTTACAAACGGAAACGAAATAGTGCCCGAAAATAAATTCGGCTGCATAAAACTAAAATACGTAACAATTCCTACAAAAAATATCATTCCATATCCGATTAAATAATCGTTAGAAATGGTCAATAGACGAAAATAAATCAGCCAGAAATACGCAAAAAACACAACTGTATATCCTGCAAAACAGATCCATAACGACTTTACCCATAAACGTTGTGGTTCTGGCACATTATCTTTATCTTTTTTGTATAAACTATAAATCTTAATCACATACAAAAACATCAATAATGCAACCGTAGGCATCATATAAGACCTTGGAATCGGCCACCAATTGACATAATCAGCATACCGACCAGTTTCAGCAAGATCCAATTTTATAGCGTGTGGTAAAAAATAAAAGCGTCCGAAAACACTAAATATCCAAACAATTGGAATCGCATGTCGGAGATCTCTCCATGTAAAAGAACTTTGATTTAGAACGCGTTTAATATAAATGTACAATAAAGGTCCGTACGAAACCCAAGGAATAAAATTGGTAAATGACATGTGCTCTACGAAAGAACCCTGATAATTAGACCAATATGCACAGTTAAAAAATTGATTGTATGCAAATAATAATAAGAAAACGCCAAAAATACAATTGGCAATTCGGTCACCTTTTCGTTTTAAAAAAAATAAAATTCCAAGTAAGAAGGATTGTATGGCGAATGCAAAAAATAGCAATATCCATACATTAATGGTAGTTTCCATAAGCTGTTAGTTTTAAGAACGTTTTTAGATTGATTGAATGATGATAACATCAAGATACAAACAAGAAAGTAAAATCTTTCTTAAAAAATTCTTAATTCTTATGGAGTACTAGAAAAATAATACGCTACACGTACTGTTCTAGCAGAATTGTATTGATTTGACTGTGAGAAGCATGAGCAACTGTGACACCGTTTTTAAGCATAATTAACTGTGGACTTTCATGCCATACTTGGAAGCGAGCCGCGATTTCTTCCGAAATTGGACGGTAATTCAATAAATCCAA
The DNA here is from genome assembly GCA_964351775.1 of uncultured Kordia sp. Taxonomy (GTDB): domain Bacteria; phylum Bacteroidota; class Bacteroidia; order Flavobacteriales; family Flavobacteriaceae; genus Kordia. The sequence continues at coordinate 11,024 of CAYGPQ010000011.1, forward strand.
ATAATAGACTTTCATTTGATGTTCGTCTAAATTGTAGGAAGCTTCAAACTGTTTGATGACCATTCTACTAATGCCACAACGCGTGCTATGCTTAAAAATAGCAACAGGTTGTGTTTTAGATTCTTCCACAATAGTGTCTAACTGATCAACGTTTGTCAATGGTGTCCATTGTACTTTTGAAGGTGTTGGAGTTTCTGAAGCATCTGAACTTCCGAACATTTTATTGAATATTCCCATAGGTAAGTTGTAAATTTAATCAGTGAGTCGAAAAGCTTTTCAAAAACTTTCAAACTTTCTAAACGTTTAAATGTCAAAATGTCTTGTAAATAGCCGCTTTACCCGACATTTTGTCTCTTATTCACAATTGGAATAAGAATTGTAAAATTATAGAAAAACACATAACATACAGCTATGAATTTTAATAATTATACCATAAAATCACAAGAAGCGGTGCAACAGGCACAGCAACTGACCCAAACTTATGGACATCAACAAATTGAAAATGAACACCTTTTTAAAGGAATCATGGAAGTTGATGACAATGTTTTACCCTTTTTACTAAAAAAACTCAATGTGAATGTTTCTTTGTTGGAACAAATACTAGAAAGTACGCTGACAAGTTTTTCTAAAGTCAGCGGCGGTAACATCATGCTTTCGCCTTCGGCTGGAAAAACCTTGACAGATGCGAGTATCATTGCAAAAGATATGGGTGATGAATTCGTTTCTACGTCACATTTAGTGTTGGCAATCTTTAAATCGAAAAGTAAAATTTCACAAATCTTAAAAGATCAAGGCGTTACCGAAAAAGGACTCAAAACTGCCATTCAAGAACTCAGTAAAGGCGAACGTGTCACTTCTGCGAGTGCAGAAGAAACCTATAATTCGTTAAATAAATATGCGAATAACTTGAATCAACTCGCAAACGACGGAAAACTCGATCCTGTAATTGGTAGAGATGAAGAAATCCGTAGAGTATTACAAATTCTTTCGCGTAGAACCAAAAACAATCCAATCTTGGTGGGTGAGCCTGGTGTGGGTAAAACCGCTATTGCGGAAGGTTTAGCACACCGAATCATTCAAGGTGATGTTCCTGAAAATTTAAAAGACAAACAAATCTATTCGCTCGATATGGGCGCATTAATTGCGGGTGCAAAATTCAAAGGAGAATTTGAAGAACGTTTAAAAGCGGTCATCAAAGAAGTGACTTCGGCAGATGGTGATATTGTACTTTTCATTGACGAAATTCACACACTTGTTGGCGCTGGTGGCGGACAAGGTGCGATGGACGCAGCAAACATTCTAAAACCTGCATTGGCACGTGGCGAACTCAGAGCAATTGGTGCAACTACCTTAGATGAATATCAAAAATACTTTGAAAAAGACAAAGCCTTAGAACGTCGTTTCCAAAAAATTATGGTGAACGAACCCGATACAGAAAGTGCCATTTCTATTCTGAGAGGAATCAAAGAAAAATACGAAACACATCACAAAGTTCGGATTAAAGATGAAGCAATTATCGCAGCGGTAGAATTATCGCAACGCTACATAACCAATCGTTTTTTACCAGATAAAGCAATTGATATGATTGATGAAGCTGCTTCTAAATTACGCATGGAAATCAATTCTAAACCTGAAAACTTAGATGTGTTAGACAGACGCATCATGCAGTTAGAAATTGAAATTGAAGCCATTAAGCGCGAAAAAGATGAAGCAAAATTAAAATCGTTAAACGCTGAATTAGCTAATATTAAAGACGAACGCAACGAAATTTTCGCGAAATGGCAATCAGAAAAAGATATTGTAGATAATGTTCAAGCAACAAAAGAAGCCATTGAAAACTATCGCGCAGAAGCAGAACGCGCAGAACGTGATGGCGATTATGGAAAAGTTGCCGAATTGCGTTACGGAAAAATAAAAGAAGCGCAAGTAAAATTAGATGCTTTACAACTCGAATTGTCCTCGCAAGAAGAACATTCGTTAATTAAAGAAGAAGTTACCAATGAAGATATTGCGGAAGTCGTGGCAAAATGGACTGGAATTCCTGTGACAAAAATGTTGCAAAGCGAACGCGAAAAATTATTATTGCTTGAAAAAGAATTGCACAAACGTGTGGTAGGACAAGAAGAAGCCATTGTTGCAGTTTCGGATGCGGTTCGAAGAAGTCGCGCCGGATTACAAGACGCAAATCGACCAATTGGTTCGTTTCTTTTCTTAGGAACTACAGGTGTCGGAAAAACCGAATTGGCAAAAGCACTTGCTTCTTATTTGTTTGATGACGAAAGTGCAATGACACGAATTGACATGAGCGAATACCAAGAATCACATTCAGTAAGTAGATTGGTGGGTGCGCCTCCAGGATATGTTGGCTATGACGAAGGCGGACAATTGACGGAAGCTGTGCGTAGAAAACCATATTCTGTGGTATTGCTTGATGAAATTGAAAAAGCGCATCCTGACACGTTTAATGTGCTATTGCAAGTGTTAGATGAAGGGCGTTTGACCGATAACAAAGGAAGAATTGCCGATTTTAAAAATACAATTATCATTATGACATCAAACATGGGAAGTCATATCATTCAAGAAAAATTTGAAGCGGTTAAAGATATCGATACAGCTATGGAAGCGGCAAAAGTGGAAGTTTTAGGTTTATTGAAACAAACGGTTCGACCAGAGTTTTTAAATCGAATTGATGATATTGTCATGTTTACGCCATTATCACAAGGAAACATCAAAGAAATTGTACGTTTACAGTTAAAAGGCGTGATGAAAATGTTGGCAAAACAGCAAATTACGTTGGATGCAACCGAAGAAGCAATTGCATACTTAGCAAAACAAGGATACGATCCACAATTTGGTGCGCGACCTGTAAAGCGTGTGATTCAGCGAAAAGTATTGAATGAACTTTCCAAAGAAATTCTCAGCGGAAAAGTTACGGTAGATAGTATTATTCTGTTGGATGAATTTAATGACCAACTCGTCTTTCGAAATCAAACAGATTTGATTGTAAATACATAATTAAACTAATCAAGAGCAGCTAAAAAGCTAAAACATATACATTTGTCACATTGAGCGCAGTCGAAATGCTTTGGTAGGCACGACTTACTATTTCTCGACTGCGCTCGAAATGACAATAATTAAGACTTTTTAGCTGCTCTTTTTGTATTCACAATTTGCATCTATCAATGTGGCAAATATTGACAACCTGAGTTTCCTTTTCCATCATCACAGGTATTTGGCGGTCCGTAGCCATCTTCGCAGCCCACAGCATACCACCAATTGTGTTTTGGATTTTTTAAAGACCAAAAAGAAATGCGTTCATTCCCTTCTGGATTTTGCATAAATACTCTTAAAAAAGAAGATTTAGCGTGCATAGGAACAGCTATTTTCGCTTCTTTTCCGGGTAAAACCGCTATTTCTTTAACAATCGTACCAGTTTCTAAATTCATCAGTTCTCCGCCGTGATTTACAAAAATTAGTACGCTATTTTTCCAATCGCACGTACCATTTGTAGTATTGTAAACGGTGCCAGCAATCCAACCATCTGGAGCTATTTTTGGTGGTGTCGGTTTAAAATCTGAAGTATTTGCTACACTTTCGTTGACCGTTTCTACCACTACATTTTCTTTTTGTGTAAAAGTTCCTTCGTCATATACAAAATGTAATGTATTGCGTTGATTGGCTTGAATTTTAATGTTTTTCTTGACTTCCTTTTCAGTATTATATTTGTAACTCAATTCAAGATCGAATGTTTCTGCCAATAGATCTCGTTGTACCGTTTTAGCGCTTGAAGTCATCGAATACGCAATTAGTTTGCCTGCTTTATTAGTGAATTTATACCTAAAATCAACTGGCTTTCCTTCTGTATCCACCACTTTTAAATCTATTCTCCCGAAAGGACTTAACGTGATGACACTATCTTTAGTTACATTGACAGCAAGGTTTGTAAATGTCGTTCCTGGACTTTGAATACCATCCAATGTATGTCCGTCATAAATTTCTAGTGTATAAGAATCTGGATATAATTTCAATATAAATGCTTTACTACTTGTGGAACCTTTGTATAAATTTTTCTGATCAGATTCTCGAATGATTTCTATATATGTCGAACGCTTTTTCCCAAGTCCATCATTCACTACAAATTGAATATTCCTGGCTATTTCATTACATTCTTCAATATCTTTCCAAGCATTCGTCAAATTCGGAGTCGTTATCAACAATAGTTCTTTATAATACATTAATGCGTTACCAAACTTACGTTCACCAATTTCAATCGCTTTTCTCGGGTTTCTTTTGGTGAGTCCTTTACAGCGTAGATTCAAATCAAACAAACCATCATACCGAAGGTTGATTTCTTTTCTGATAGTGTCTAAAACATCGAGCAGTTTTCTTTTTAAAATATAGGTATCATAGTGACCTGATTGCACCTCTTGGTTTGGTTTCAATACTTTATCGAGTTCTTTTATCGCGTCTTTCATTCCTTTTCGCTCATAATTAGAATAGATATTAAGCAATTGACCAACAGCCGCTGTAATGGCAAAACCTCTAGAAATACGTGCTTTTTTTAGTTTAGATCCTGTTAAATTCGCATCTACTTTGTTATAAACTTCAACAGCTTGCACCAACAAATCTAATCCCGATTTTAATCCTGAATATAAATTAGCCCAATCATCAGAAGTTGCAGAAGAAATGATATTCGCTCCACTATCATTACTTACATGTTTGTACAGCGTATTTATTTGAGCCAACAAACCATCTAAATCATTTAGTATTTGTAAAAATTTCTCAATTCCTTTTTTAGAAACATGATTTCCAGCTTTAAAAATTTGCGCACCTGAAGCCAAATCCAATAAGAATGAAGAAGCGCCAGCCCAAGCATCCTTGAAACGTAAGTTTGTAATTAACGCCCATTTTAAGTTTTCATTTTTATAGGTTTGATCTAAATATAGAAACCATTGATCTTTAGAAATATTTTTGCTTGCATCTAACGCCAAATAGTACTGCATTACATCTTCTCTTAGGTTGTATAAAGCATTGAAATAGATGTTTATTTTTTTGCAATCGGCTTCTGAACAACCTTCATTTACAAAAGGCGCTGTTTGTAAATTTGTGAGTAATACATTCAAATCTGCTGCAGAAATATAAAATTTTTCTTCTAAAGATGTCTTTTTAGATGCAGTAGGTTGTGCTGATATATAGTTGATTAAAAAGAAGCATATAAAAAATGACAGGATAACTTTTTTCATAATTTTGAATACTATTTATATTTCAAGATAGCAATAATATCCCCAATCGATTGATAATCAACATAAAAGTATTAAAAAAAACATTTTTTGTGCATAAAATAGGTATAACCACAGAAGTATATAAATCGTTTGAGTAAAGATCAAAAAAAAAGAGCAGCTGTAAATGGCTGCTCTTTTCATTACTAACAAAGAAAGGCAATCGCATTACACTTTCTTAACTACAAGATTCTTTATATAAACGCAGCTTGAAAGGCTTTATTTTATTGGGAAAAGTTAAAGTTTTGCGAATTATCTTTAGTGAAACGTCATACTAAAATTTTACAAGTATTTTACATTCTCTACGCTAACGCAAGTTTTACTTGTGCCCACAAACAAACAAAAATAGATGACTAGTTTTAATCCCTTAATTACAACACCAGTGATTTTAACTTCCCCTTTTTCTTGCATAACCAATACAGATATACAGCAAGTAGTGTCATGAAAAGAATGGAGAAAAAAGAGTCTTCTAAGCCAAATTCAGAGCCAATAAACAAGCTAGGTCCATTAAATTTACTAGATAGTAACGCATTAAAATTAGTATCCCCAGAAAGTGGTGTTCCATATACTATTTGTGCAAAATTCCAGCTAAGATGAAAGAAAAACGGCAGCCAAAGTCGCTGTGTATATGTGTACATAAGACTTAAAACGACACCAAGCATTACCACAAACCAAACCGAAGTAATGGTTGCATTTTCATTTCCATAATGAACTACACCAAAAACTAACGCTTGGAGCAACGCGATGTTTGTTCCAAAGCGTTCTTCTAAAATTCTGTAAATAACTCCTCGAAATACAATTTCTTCTAATAAAGCAGCAGCTATTAATAGCGTAAGTGGAAGTAAAATAACAGAAAGTGCATTAAAACCATACGCTTCATAATAACCTAATCCATACAAGATGAGTACGCACAATGAAATAAGTCCGAAACCCGTCAATACGCCAATTGATATATCTTTGCCAAATTTATTTAGTGCTAGTTCATGCAGTTTTCTTTTCTCCAAATTTACATACACAACATAATAGATCAGAATGATTATAAAACCAGATAATAATTGTTGAATTCCATCGCTGACTTCTTTAGAATCTATAATTAACTCAAGAATAGGTTGCGTTATAAACTCTTTTATAACGAATGTACCAAAGACACAAGCTACAATACCTAATACAATTCTTAAAATCCAATGCTGACTAATTTTTTTCATATATTATATTTTTTAAATCCATTCAAATTTTGATACTGTTTGTTCGCAATGTTGGTCTCCTGTATGTTTTGTTCCAGAGGGTTCAAATAGTACTAACCAACATTCCTCCTCAGCTATCGGTTTATGGATGATTCCTTTTGGCACAATAAATAGTTCGCCTTCCTTAATTGTTATTTCTGAATCCTCAAAGCAGATTTTTAATTTCCCCTTAATGATATAAAACAACTCATCTTCATGTTCATGACTATGCCAAATTAGTTCTCCTTTTACCTTGACTAATTTAATTTGTTGTCCATTCAATTCCGCTACAATTCGCGGATTCCAATAATCGTGAAACAAATTATACTTCTCTTTTAAATTAACCGTTTTCTTCATAAATTTTTAAAACTTTGGTCAAAAGTAAATTATAAGTATTATTTTCGCAAGTAGTTATCATAAACTTACATAGTCTTTAAATAAGACTAATGCTGATAATAATAGACTTTTAATTAAATAAAATTTGAAAAAAGAATGGATGAAGACCAAATAATGTTCGATAACTGCCCAGTTGTGTACTGCATGACTAAAATTGGCGGAAAATGGAAACCAATCGTTTTATATCTAATTTCGAATAAACTCAATCGTTTTGGGAAACTACACAGAAGAATTCAGGGGATTAGCAAACAAATGCTAACGACGCAACTTCGGGAACTTGAAAGAGATGGAATCTTAGTGAGGAAAATCTATGCGGAAATTCCTCCAAGAGTTGAATATTTTTTGACAGAAACTGGCGAATCACTAATGCCAATTATTCGCAGCATGCAAAAATGGGGAAAAGAGAATAAAGGTGAAAAAATTGACATTTAGGTTTTTAGACTTGCTTATGCTCTTTAATTCTTAAATTTAATAAATCAAGACCAATATTTTGAAATTTAAAACCCAAGTTAGCGTACGTTTAATTTGTGCCCGCAAACAAACTAAAAAAACATTCGTGAGTTCATGGCAACTTCTCGATACAGAATTTCTCTGAAATTCCCCACGAAGTGAATCAACTGAAAACTGACAACCGATAACCTACTCCAACCCCAAAACTTCCGTAACTTCCGCCAATTTCGATTTAAAAAATGCTTCATCCATTTTCTGTTTCCAAAAAGGCACTAATTCCTTTAAAATCTTTTTTCCGTGATCAGAATGGACTTCTTCAGGAAAAGCAATTTCTAACACTTCTAACATAATTTCCACTGCGGTAGATGCGCCCGGTGAGGCGCCTAACAACGCTGTGATGCTTCCGTCTTTGCTGTGAACGACTTCCGTTCCAAATTGAAGCCTTCCGCCTTCAAATTCGTCTTTTTTGATGATTTGTACACGTTGTCCAGCTACCATGATTTCCCAATCTTCATTTTTGGCATCTTTTACAAACTTTCGCAAATCGTTCATACGATCGTCATGCGACATCATCACTTGTGCTACTAAGTATTTTGTCAAGGGCAAATTGTGCCAAAACGCACCAAACATCGAAGGAATATTATCAAACTTAATCGACTTGAATAAATCCAATCGAGAACCTTCTTTTAAAAACTTCGGACTAAATCCCGCAAACGGACCGAACAACAATTCACGCTTTCCGTTGATATAACGCGTATCTAAATGCGGTGTAGACATTGGCGGATCGCCAACGCCGGCTTTACTATATACTTTTCCTAAATGTTGCTGAATGATTTCTTCATTTTTACAAACAAGCCATTCGCCACTTACAGGAAATCCGCCATAGCCATCTTTTTCGTCAATCTCCACTTTCTGTAATAACAACAAACTTCCGCCGCCAGCACCAATAAAGACATGTCGTGCATCTAAATGTTGAATTTCAGTTGTCTTGGTATTTTTAACTTTTACAGACCATTCAACTTCAGGATCGGGATCAATATCCAACACATCATGATTGCATTGAACTTTGGTATTATATTCGTTTTCTAAAATTTCAAATAGTTTTCGGGTTAAATTGCCAAAATTCACGCCTGTTCCACGTTCAATTTTTGTGGCGGCTAACACTTCATCTTCATTTCTATCGTTCGCTATCAAAGGAAACCATTCCTTCATTTTTAAAACATCTTTGGTAAATTCGATCGAATCAAACATAAAATGCGTTTTCATGGCTTCATATCGTTTTTGAAGATAGGTTGCGTTTTCTTCGCCAGTTACCCAACTATAATGTGGTGTTTTTTGGATGAACGTTTCAGGATGTTCCAGTAAATTATTTTGAATTAAATACGACCAAAATTGTTTTGAAATTTCAAACTGTTTGCAAATATTTAAGGCTTTGTCAATAGCAATCGTGCCATCTTCCAATTCGGGTGTATAATTGAGTTCACACAAGGCGGAATGTCCTGTTCCTGCATTATTCCAGTCGGCAGAGCTTTCTAGTGCAACTGTATCTAATCGTTCTAAAATCAAAATATTTAATTTTGGCTGTACCAATTTTGCTACTAAAGCCAACGTAGCGCTCATAATACCGCCACCAACGCAAATAAGATCGTAATCTGTATTCACATTTATCTTTTGTGAAGTCATCTATTAAATTTTCTTCTAAAGTAAAAAATCAAACTATAAAAAGTGGTGAAAACAAAAAAAGATAGAAGCATATACGAACATACACTTCTATCTTCCTTTTAACTAACTCAAGATTTAAAATTTAATTATAACAATTTTGATGATATTTCATTCGGATTAAAAAAACATCTTGTTATAATATCATAAATTTACGAAAAATCAATTAATTATACATACACAGAAACAATACTTCCACTACGTTATAACAATAAAACATTATTTTCAAACAGGTGCATTATCAGCAAGACAAGTGCAGGTTTCAATAGGACATGTACTCTGTTTTCCTAACGAGTTATCAACACTTATTGGATCGTTGCTCGTATTTCCTCCTGTCAGGTTTCTTGTATCTAAAAAAGCAATTTTTTTCTTTTTCAACTGCAACTTTATAGTCAAAATTCTTTTTTTCATGGTCTTTTCATTTTTAAGTTAATAGCCTAAATTTACTAATAATCAAACACTTATAAGTAATCAGAAACAATACTTCCACTACGTTTTAACTATAAAACATATTTTTATACCGATCGGTATATTATTTTTAGTATATTTGCTTCCATGACCACGAAAGCAGAAAAAACAGCTACGTATATTATTGAAACCGTTGCGCCTATTTTTAACAAAAATGGCTATGCAGCAACGAGTATTTCTGATCTTACCAAAGCAACTGGTTTGACCAAAGGTGCGATTTACGGCAACTTTGAAAACAAAGAACAATTGGCGATTGCTGCGTTTAAATTTATGGTCAAAAGTTTGATGCAAGAAATTGTCAAACACATTGAACAAAGTGATTCACCAATTGAAAAACTCTTACTAATCTCCGATTTTTACCGAAATTATTATAAATATACCAACAAAATGGGCGGTTGTCCGATATTGAATGTTGGCGTAGACGCAAACCATCAAAACTCATTACTACTCGAAAAAGTACGCATCATTATTCAACGTATTCAAGATCAACTGGCAACCATTATTGAAGACGGAATTGAACTTGGAGAAATTTCAACCGAGGTAAACGCCATGTACGCTGCCAAACGTATTGACACCATGATTCAAGGTGCTATTTTTATGGCATATACAATGGATGATGATTTTTATATCAAGGATACGATGGATCAAGTTGATAAATTAATTAATGAAGAATTAAGAGCATAAAACTATTTTTTTAATCAAAAATATACCGATTGGTATATTAAAAATTACATTCAATGGAACATTTACCAAAAATTTTAGAAAGCAAAAGTAAAATACGATTTCAAGATTGCGATCCGCTAAATCACTTGAATAATAGCAAATATTTAGATTACCTCATCAATGCGAGAGAAGATCAATTGATTGAACATTACGACTTAAATATTTTTGAAACTGCCAAGAAAACAGGCCTAAGTTGGGTTGTGGGTTCGCATCAAATATCGTATATCAGACCAGCATTTGTAATGGAAACTGTTACAATTGAATCACAACTTTTACAATTTAGCAAAAGGCATTTATTAGTAGAAATTCGCATGTGGAATGAGGCAAAAACAGAACTCAAAGCTGTGATGTGGAGCTCGTTTATTCACTTTAATATCTTAACAGGAAAAGCCCACGAACACAACGAAAAGTATATCAACTTATTTGAAAATGTCGTACTGCCTATTTCAGAAACAAATTTTGACACACGTGTTAAAAGTTTACGATTGGCAACCGTTTCGTGATAAATATCAGGTTTTTGAAATTGGTTTTTAAGTATATTTACACTTTACAATTTGGTAAACGCTAAAAGATTTAATAACAACTCGTAGTTTTTCTTTTGGTTCATTTTCTTTGGGCAAACAAAGAAAAGAACAAGAATTTTTTTTAAAGTACTAAACCTGTTTTTAACTCTTTTGCCATGTACTTAGCAACATAAAAATAAACATGAAAATAAATCGCTATATAGATCACACCTTACTGAAACCAAACGCCACAATTGCTGATATTCAACAACTTTGCAAAGAAGCTCTAAAACACGATTTTTACTCCGTTTGTGTAAATAGTTGTCATGTGAAATTAGCCAAAGACTACCTATTTCCAAACGTAACTACAAAAGTATGTAGCGTCATTGGCTTTCCGCTAGGCGCGATGAGTACAGAAGCAAAAAATGCCGAATTGATTCAAGCCAAACTTGATGGCGCAGACGAATTTGACATGGTGATCAATATTGGCTGGCTGAAATCTGGAAAAGATACTTTAGTCAAAGAAGAAATTGAACAACTAAAAAAAGTTGCTGGTGCTAAGGTTTTAAAAGTTATTATTGAAACCTGTTATCTTTCAGACGAAGAAAAAATAAAAGCTTCCAAACTTGCCGTCGCTGCAGGTGCTGATTTTGTAAAAACTTCCACCGGATTTGGAACTGACGGCGCTACACTAGTCGATATTCTACTCATGAAAAAAGCAGTAAACGGACATGCGAAGTTGAAAGCTTCGGGCGGAATTCGCGATTATGAAACTGCAAAGATGTACATAGACGCTGGTGTTTACCGATTAGGAACATCGAACGGAATTGCAATTATCAATGGAACATCATCACAAAACACCTATTAAATTATGAGCATACATATTGAAGCAAAAAAAGGAGAAATAGCACCCACGGTTTTGTTGCCAGGCGATCCAATGCGTGCCAAATGGATTGCAGAAACCTATTTTGACAATCCTGTTTTATACAACGATGTCAGAGGTATGCTTGGCTACACAGGAACGTACAAAGGCAAACCAATTTCTGTACAAGGAACCGGAATGGGGGCGCCTTCTATTAGTATTTATATTCACGAATTGATCAACGAATACGATGTACAAAAACTGATTCGTGTGGGAAGTGCGGGTTCCTATCAAAAAAACGTGAATATTCGTGATATCGTCATAGCTATGTCATCATCGTCCAACAGTAATATGAATGAATTGCCATTTACGGGAGAAACTTTTGCACCAACGGCTAATGCCGAATTGTTCTTGGCAGCCATCAATGCAGCGAAAGAAAAAAACATTCCTGTAAAGGCTGGAAATATCTTGACGAGTGACGTATTTTATCAAGAAAATCCAGATTATTATAAAAAATGGGCAAAATACGGCGTGCTTTGTGTTGAGATGGAAACAGCATCTTTGTATACACTTGCTGCACGATTTAATGTAAAAGCACTATCTTTATTGACGATTTCTGATAGTTTGGTCACACACGAAACCACAACTTCAGAGGAACGAGAACAAACTTTTAAAGAAATGATCGAAATTGCATTGGCAATCATTTAAACAAAAAATTAAAAACATCCGATGAAAAAAAACATGTTACTTCTATTCAGTCTATTTTTAGTATTGAATTGTTTTGCGCAAGAACCAACAGAAACTGAAACAGAAGATGAAATTGAAGTTGAAGTTGAAATAGAAAATGAAGAAGACATTGAAACTTCCGTTTATTACTTAATTCGTCATGCGGAAAAAGATCGTAGCGATAAAAAAAATAGAGATCCTGAATTGACGAAACAAGGAAATAATAGAGCCGTATATTGGGCAGAAGTCTTTAAAAATGTAAAATTTGATGCTGTGTATTCTACAGAATACAATAGAACACGACAAACAGCTACGCCAACGGCAAATCAAAATAAACTAGAAATAAAGTCCTATGAACCTTTTAAGCTAGATATGGCTAAGTTTTTAAAAGAAACCAAAGGGAAAACAGTTTTAATTGTTGGACATAGTAACACAACTCCACATTTTGCAAATAGATTACTCAATAAGGAAATGTTTGAAGATATAGAGGATACGAATAACGGAAATTTATACATCGTAACGGTTACTGGAGAAACAAAAACAGTACAATTGTTGACGCTCAATTAGATCATTTACAATAAAATAAACACTTAAAAAGGTCAATGCTGTAAAAACTAGCGTTGATCTTTTTTAGGCTTAAAACACAAAATACACTACAAATTATAGTGAAATAGCTATATTTGCGCTCATTTATGAAAAATAACATCAACATACAAAACAAGAAAGCGCGCTTCGAATATGAGATCTTAGACAAGTACACGGCAGGAATTGTCTTGACTGGAACTGAGATTAAATCCATTCGATTGAGCAAAGCTTCCATTGCTGAAAGTTTCTGCGAATTTAACGAGCGCGGCGAACTTTTTGTAGTGAATATGTATATTGAAGAATACGCGTATGGAACGCATTATAACCATAAACCACGGAGTACGCGTAAGTTATTGTTGAATAAAAAAGAGTTGCGCAGTTTACATAAAGAAGTTAAAAACGCTGGATTGACAATTGTTCCGTTGCGTTTATTCTTAAATGATAGAGGATTGGCAAAGCTTTCCATTGCGTTGGCAAAAGGTAAAAAAATTCATGACAAGCGTGAAACGATGAAAGATCGTGACAACAAACGAGAATTGGCGCGTGTGAAGAAAGATTTCCGTTAATTCTTATTCTCCAACATCGGTACAAAACGAAATTCACCAAACTCTTTTTTGGTAAACTCTTTTTCAGAAGTTCGAACGAAAAGTGTCATAATTTGCGCTTTATCGCCCACAGGAATCACTAGCTTTCCTCCTATTTTTAATTGTGACAGTAAGGGTTTTGGTACATACGGCGCGCCTGCAGTAACGACGATTCCGTCAAAAGGTGCTTCGGTTGGTAATCCTTTATAACCATCGCCAAAGATGAGTTTCTTTGGTCGGTAGCCTAATTTGGGCAAAAATAAACTTACACGCTTAAATAACTCCTTTTGACGCTCAATGCTGTACACTTTTGCGCCCAATTCGAGCAACATGGCAGTTTGATACCCACTTCCTGTACCAATTTCCAGAATTTTGGCGTCTTTAGTCACTTCAAGTAGTTGTGATTGAAATGCTACGGTAAAAGGCTGTGAAATCGTTTGATCGGCACCAATAGGAAACGCTTTGTCTTGATACGCATGCGCTTCAAAACTAGAATCCATAAATAAATGACGTGGAATATTTCGAATTCCATTCAGTACATTTTCATCTGTAATTCCTTTATCAGCAACGATTTGCGCTAACTGATTTCGCATTCCTTTATGTTTCAACGTATCTTTCATACACGCACAAAAATAGTTTTATTTTTTGTGGAATTCCCTAAATATATTCTAAAAAACACAAGTCGTTGTATACGAATGGATTTCGAGATGGAAATGAAAGATTCCAAAAAATTAGTATGGAAAAATATAAATAATACATAATTGTTTGTAAGAACTCCAAAGGTTTTAGAAAAATAAATTATTTTTGTGGAAAACACATTTATATGTTAAAAGCTGGAGTTTTAGGTGCTGGACACTTAGGAAAAATTCATCTTCGATTATTACAACAATCTTCTAAATACGAACTTATTGGTTTTTATGATGCAAATCCTGACTATGCTAAGAAAATAGTCAAGGAATTTGGATACACTTATTTTGATACGATTGATGCACTAATTGATGCGGTTGATGTGATAGATATTGTAACTCCGACACTTTCACATCATGAATGTGCAAAAAAAGTAATCCTAAAAGGGAAACATGTTTTTATTGAAAAACCTATAACCAATACGGTTGCAGAAGCGGAAGAACTCATTAAACTTGCTAAAAAACACAAGGTAAAAGGACAAGTTGGACATGTAGAACGTTTCAATCCTGCTTTTAAAGCGGTAAAAGATCAGATCAATTCGCCTATGTTTATTGAAACGCATCGGTTGGCTGAATTTAATCCACGTGGCACTGATGTTCCTGTGGTATTAGATTTGATGATTCATGATATTGATGCCATTTTAAGTGTGGTGAAATCGAAAGTAAAAAGTATTCATGCAAGTGGTGTTTCTGTTATTAGCAATTCGCCCGACATTGCCAATGCACGTTTAGAGTTTGAAAATGGCTGTGTTGCCAATCTGACTTCCAGTCGAATTTCCATGAAAAATATGCGCAAATCACGTTTTTTTCAGCGTGATGCATACATTGCTGTTGATTTCTTGGAAAAGAAAGTAGAGGTCGTAAAAATGAAAGATGCGCCAAAAAAGGTAGACGAATTTGCGTTGATTCTTCAAAATGCAGAAGGTGTCAAAAAACAAATCTATTTTGAAAATCCAGATATTGACGAAAACAACGCCATTTTGGAAGAATTGGAAACCTTTGCAGACGCTATCAACAATGATACGACACCAATTGTTTCGCTAGAACAAGGAACAGAAGCCTTGCGCATCGCGATTCAAATCATTGGAAAATTTAAAAAATAATAATACATTCAAAAAACATGAAAAATATAGCTGTTATCGGAGCGGGAACTATGGGCAACGGAATTGCGCACACATTTGCTCAATTTGGCTTTAAAGTTCAATTGATAGATATTTCGCAAGCTTCACTAGATAAAGGAATGGCAACGATTACGAAAAATTTAGATCGTATGGTTGCCAAAGAAAAAATTTCGGAAGCAGACAAACAAGAAACACTAAACAATATTACTACGTACACTTCTATAAAAACTGGTGTAGAATACGCTAGTTTGGTCGTAGAAGCTGCCACTGAAAACGTAGATTTAAAACTAAAAATATTTAGAGATTTAGACGAATTATGTCCTGAAGATACCATTTTGGCCACCAATACCTCTTCTATTTCGATCACACAAATTGGAGCAGTGACTTCACGTCCTGAAATGGTGATTGGAATGCACTTTATGAATCCAGTGCCGATTATGAAACTGGTGGAAATCATTCGTGGCTATAATACTTCAGACGAAGTTACCAACACGATTATGGAACTTTCGAAGCAGTTGGGTAAAGTGCCGACGGAAGTAAACGATTATCCAGGATTTGTGGCTAATAGAATTTTGATGCCTATGATTAACGAATCCATTGAAACCTTATATAATGGAGTTGCTGGCGTGGAAGAAATTGACACCGTCATGAAATTAGGAATGGCACATCCGATGGGACCATTACAATTGGCTGATTTTATTGGTTTAGATGTGTGTTTGTCGATCTTAAACGTCATGTATGAAGGCTTCAAAAATCCTAAATATGCGCCGTGTCCGTTACTAGTCAATATGGTAATGGCTGGGAAATTAGGTGTGAAATCGGGAGAAGGATTTTATGACTATTCAGAAAGTAGAAAAGCGGAGAACGTAGCAAAAATGTTTCGTTAATGATTGCTACTAAAGCGTATCACTTGACCAAAAAAATGTACCGAAATATTTTATTTTCTCAATTGAAAAGAAATATTTTACAGCTCATTCCATTTCTATTGTATTTAACATTATTACTAGGTTGGGAAAGGACGCGTTTTATAGGATTATGCAGTATTTGCGCTTTAGTTTTTGTTGGTTTATGTATATTACTTTGGTTTTTTTTTAAGAATTTAAAACCATTTTTTGCAGAAACACAATTGCAATTTGATCAAAATCAATTTCAACTTACAAAAAATGATGGCACGTCAACATGTTTATTTATAGATATTAGAAATACAGTTGACAATGAAGAATATTGGTTAATCTATCTTACAATGAATAGTTATATCTATATTCCAAAAGATATATTTTATACAGAAGAAGATCTAAATACTTTCAAAACATCTATAAAAGCTTGAAACAACTCATTTTTATTTTATGTTTGAGTGTATTTGGTTGTCAAGAAGCAACTAAAAATAACACGAGTACGTCTAAAATACATATCCAAAAGACGAATGCACCAAAACATGCGTTCGTCTTTTTTGATTCTATATTTCAGGAAAAACCAACATTCAAAGTTTCAGGATTCGATTTTCCCGTTGGCAAACCAAATGCAAATGGTTATTACAATGCGCAAAAATTTACCGTAAACAATCACTTAGGAGACGATTGGAACGGAAAAGGTGGCGGAAACACAGATTTAGGCGATCCAATCTATGCCATTGGAAACGGTTATGTCTATTTTGCTGAAGATATTGGCGGCGGTTGGGGAAATGTAATTCGCATCATTCATCAGTATAAAAACAAGTATTATGAATCGTTATATGCACATTGTGATAAAATCTCTGTAAAAAAAGGTAGCTTTGTCACAAAAGGTATGCATTTAGGAACCATTGGCAATGCGAATGGCGCTTATTATGCACATTTACATCTAGAAATTCGCGACAGTATATTGATGGATATTGGCGGCGGATATGGTAAAGAAACCTCTGGATATTTGAATCCGACAACATTTATAAAAGCTAACAGAAACTAAGGTGGCAAAAATATATCCTTTTAAAGCAGTTCGACCCACACGTGACAAAGTAAGTTTAGTCGCTGCGCGATCGTATCAAAGTTATACACAAGATCAACGCGAAGCACGGCTCAATTACAATCCGTTTTCCTTTTTACACATTGTCAATCCTGGCTATCGTTATCACAAAGAAATCTCTGGAAAAGAGCGGTATACACTCGTTCGCAATCGGTATTTAGAGTTCAAAGAAGATGACATTTTTATGCAAGATGAAACTCCTTGTTTCTATGTTTATAAAATTGTCAATCGCGAAAAGCAATCGTTCACTGGGATTATTGCCGCGGCAAGTAATGAAGATTACAAAAATAATGTTATCAAACGGCATGAAGATACGATTGAATATAGAGAGCAAATATTTAAAGAATATTTAAAAACAGTTGGTTTCAACGCCGAACCTGTACTACTTACCTATCCCGATTCTGAAACGATTAGTTCGATATTAAAAAAACATACCGACACGCGTTCCGAATTTGAATTTACCACAACTTATCGCGATACACATTATTTATGGTTGGTAGACGATCCAGAAGAAATTCAAGCCATTCAGGATGAATTTTCAAAAATGAACGCTATTTATATTGCGGATGGACATCACCGATCGGCTTCTTCATTTTTGCTCGGGGAAGAGTTGAAAAATGAAAACCCAACACATACAGGAAACGAACCTTACAATGGGTTTATGAGTTATTTAATTCCTGAATCGGATCTTAAAATTTACGAGTTCAGTCGATTCGTCAAAGATTTGAATGGATTGACGAAAGAGCAGTTTTTACTCAAACTCGATGAATTTTTCCGTATTGAAAATAGAGGACTTGAATTGTACAA
Organism: uncultured Kordia sp.; assembly: GCA_964351775.1. Classification (GTDB taxonomy): domain Bacteria; phylum Bacteroidota; class Bacteroidia; order Flavobacteriales; family Flavobacteriaceae; genus Kordia. Next base: position 29,157 of record CAYGPQ010000011.1, read on the forward strand.
ACCTTCTAAAAAACATCACTTTAGCATGTATTTGGATGGTGAATTTTACTCTTTATACTTGCGAAAAACAAATTATGAATTTACCAATTCGTTAAGTGAACTCGATACACATATTTTATATATCACTATTTTAAAACCGATTTTGGGAATTACCGACTTACGCAATGACCATAGAATTGATTACGGAAATAATAAACACAATGTGATAGAAATGAAAAACCGCATTGATTCTGGAGAATTTTCAGTGGGTTTTGGATTGGTTCCTGTAACAGTAAACGAAATGAAACAAATTGCCGATGATGGTTTAACGATGCCTCCAAAGAGTACGTATATAGAACCTAAAATGCGCAGTGGCGTTACTATTTATGAGTTTTAATTTCTACTTCGCTCAATTGGCTATTGGCTAAAATTAATTATTCAAAATTAAACATTTAAAATTTATAATTTAAAAAATGTCTATTACTCAAAATATCAAAGCATTACACACTGAATTACCAAAAAACGTAATCCTAGTTGCGGTTTCTAAAACGAAACCAATTGAAGATTTACAAGAAGCATACAATGCAGGACAACGTGTGTTTGGTGAAAATAAAATTCAGGAAATGGCAGAAAAATGGGAAGTGTTGCCCAAAGACATTTCTTGGCACATGATTGGTCATGTACAACGAAATAAAGTCAAGTACATGGCGGAATTTGTGGATCTGATTCATGGTGTGGATAGTTTAAAATTGTTACAAGAAATCAACAAGCAAGCAAAAAAATACGACAGAGTTATCAAATGCTTGCTTCAAATAAAAATTGCAGAAGAAGATTCAAAATTTGGAATTTCTGCCGAAAATGCAGCTACGTTACTTGCTTCTGACGAATTGAAAGAGCTTGAAAATGTAGCAATTGTTGGACTTATGGGCATGGCAACTTTTACGGACGATAAAACGCAGGTTGAAAAAGAATTCAAACAATTAAAGATAACTTTCAATACCTTACAACCCACATACAAAGCACTAGAAATCATTTCGATGGGCATGAGTGGCGATTATGAACTAGCAATTTCAGCAGGAAGTACCATGGTGCGAATTGGAAGTAGTATTTTTGGGAGTCGAAATTATACGTCTGCAACCTAAATTAATCCTCAAGATATCTTTATATTTATAGCCGAAACGCATAACGAAAACCCATAGATTGTACGCAATAGTAGACATAGAAACCACCGGAGGAAAATATAATGAAGAAGGGATTACTGAAATTGCGATCTATAAATTTGACGGCCATGAAGTTGTAGATCAGTTTATTAGCTTGGTTAATCCTGAAAGAGAGATTCAACCGTTTGTGGTAAATTTGACAGGAATTAATAGTAAAATGCTTCGCGATGCGCCGAAATTCTACGAAGTTGCTAAACGAATTGTAGAAATTACCGAAGATTGTATTATAGTCGCACACAATGCAGTTTTTGATTACCGCATTCTGAAAATGGAATTCAAACGCTTAGGTTTCGATTATAAACGAAAAAATTTATGCACCGTTGAATTGTCCAAAAAACTCATTCCAGAAATGGAATCTTATAAATTAGGCAAACTTGTACGCGCACTTGGAATTCCTATGAGTGACCGACATAGAGCTTCTGGCGATGCCTTAGCGACCGTAAAACTTTTTCAGTTATTGCTCGATAAGGATTCTGAAAAAACCATCATTCAACAAGCAGTAAAAACAGAAATTAAAAGAAAAGTGGCAACTCGCCTCCTTGATATTATTGAAAGTATGCCTTCCGTTACAGGCGTATATTATATGCACAATGCAAAAGGTGATATTGTGTATATCGGGAAAAGTAAAAACATCAAAAAGCGGGTCAATCAACATTTTACAGGTACGAATAACAAATCTAAAAAGATTCAAAAACAAGTTGCTGCCGTGACGTTTGAACGTACGGGAAGTGAATTAGTGGCACTTTTAAAAGAAAGTGAAGAGATTAAGCGCAAAAAACCCATCTACAATCGGGCACAGCGCAAAACCATCTTTCAGTTTGCAATGGCTTCTTATACAAATGAAGCTGGTTATATAGGATTGCGGGTTGAAAAAGCAGATGGGCGTAAAAAACACATTACTACATTTGCCAATATGGCACAAGCCAAACACGTCATGTTTAAGCTTACGGAAGATTTTAAATTATGCCAAAAGATCAACGAATTGTATATTTCTAAATCGCATTGTTTTCAATATACCATTAAACAATGTGAGGGCGCATGTATCCAACTTGAAGAGGTTACTAACTATAATAAACGCGTCCAAGAAGCCATTGAAAAATATAGTTATTCCAACAAAAACATGCTGATTGTCGATAGCGGTCGACATCATGATGAACGCAGTGTCATTTTAATTGAAAATGGGCACTACAAAGGTTTTGGCTTTTACAGTCTTAACTATCAAATTACGAATGCTGAAGTACTGAAATCAATCATTACACCCATGGAAAATAACCGCGATGTACAACATATTATTCAAAGTCATCTACGAAGAAAACATAGATTTAAAATTATTCCATTAAAATAAATTATGAAATGAGCCATCACAATGAATTGGTTTATGACTAAATGATACGCGTTTTGGCACACTTCATCTGAGCAATATAAAATTAAAAAAAGATGAAACCGATTTACCTACTACTTACCTTTCTAAGCACGACATTATGTTTTAGTCAAAATTCCATGAGTGATAAGTTTAATAAAATCTCTCAGGAAGAACTAAACATGACTGTGTATGAAAAAGATACCACAGCACATGCGGTTGTGTTAGAAGAATACGGCGAGAATTATTTTGATGTGATTAACGATCGGATTCATTTAGTAAAGCATTTTTATGCGAAAATTAAAATACTTGACAAACAAGGAGTTGAAGAAGCGAATATTGAAATTCCAATCTACAAAGGTGAAAATTCAAGCGAACACATCAAAAACATCAAAGCGGTTACTCACAATCCAGATAAAATAGATTATTTGGCACAAGATCAAATTTTCTTGGTAGATGTGAATAGTTTTTATGCTGAAAAACGATTTACGTTTCCCAATGTAAAAGTTGGAAGCGTTATAGAATATCAATATACGTTGGAATCACCATTTTATTACAACTTAGAAGGTTGGGATTTTCAGTCCAATATTCCAAAAATATACAGTGAGTTTAATGCTAAAATACCAGCGAACTATCGGTATAATAGAACATTGAGAGGTTCTCAAAAACTCGATATTGAAGAAGCATCTGTGGAAAAAAGATGTTTTAAAATTCAAGGTTTTGTAGATAAAGCAGATTGCGAAGTACTAAAGTACGGCATGAAAGATATTCCTGCCTTTAAGGAAGAATCGTATATGCTTTCGCGAAACAACTATTTGTCAAAAATTGCCTTTGAACTATCTGAATTTATGCGTTTTGACGGTGGAAAAGATGTCTACACAAAAACCTGGCAAGCGGTTGATAAAGACATGCGAAGAGACAAAGATATTGGCATGCAAGTACGAAAAAATAATTTCTTTAAAAATCAATTGTCAGACGCTATTTTAAACGAATCTTCAGAATTAAAGAAAGCCAAAAAAATATATGCCTTCATCCAAGATCATTACACTTGGAATGGAAAATACGGGCTTTTTGGGGATGCAAGTGTTCGAAGAGCATTCCAAGAAAAGTTGGGAAATGTAGCCGAAATTAATTTATCATTGATTAATAGTTTATTGGCTGCTGATATTAAAACAGAAACTATTATGCTGTCAACACGTGCCAAAGGTTTGCCCACCCAAAAGCATCCAGTGATGTCTGAATTTAATTATTTAATTGCGAAAGTAACCATTGGCGAAGAAACATTTTTATTGGATGCTACGGATAAATTATTGTCCTTTGGATTGCTCCCAATTCGCGCGCTTAATTACAACGGACGCGCTATGGATTTTAAGAAACCTAGCTATTGGTATACCATTAGTCCATACTCAGAAAATCGTCAAAATACCGTGATTAGTATTTCAGTTTTAGAAGATGGTAGTGCGCAAGGAAAAATTTCACAAGTAAGCACCGGATATTTAGCGTATGAGAAACGAAATGAATTAGCAGAAAAAAGTACGGAAAGTTATTTGGACGAATTAGAGACACAGTTATCGTTTATTTCGGTGGAAGAATATACAGCGGAAGAACGTACAAATGTGCAAAAACCTATTAAAGAAATATTTTCAATTGAATTTGATGAAGATGGATTTTCGAATTCGGAAACATTTTTAGATCCGTTTTTCATGAAAGTGTTTTCTAAGAATCCTTTCAAACTAGAGGAACGACAATATCCAGTAGATTTTGCGTATTCTCGAATCTATACTACTCGTTTTTTGATGTCGCTTCCTGATAACTATGAATTTACAAGTGTTCCAGAAGATCAAACCTTTACAATTGCTGGCGATAAAGCGGTTTGTGGACTGAAAGTGGTGCAACAAAATGGACAACTAAACCTATCATTCAAACTGATTATTAATAATTTTTACTTTACTCCAGAAGAATATCAAGAATTAAAGGATTTTTTTAGTAAGCTATCTATTCTACAAAAAAACACACGATTAGCAATTAAGAAGAAGAATTCCTAAAATTATAGTAAATTAGCGCATGGCGAAAGATTGGAAATCTAAACTTCACGAAGTTATTTACGAAGCAGATACACCTGCTGGGAAACTATTTGATGTAGTTTTACTCGTGTTGATTATTACTAGTATTTTATTGGTAATGCTCGAAAGTGTCACTGAATTTGCAAACCAACATGGTGAATTGTTATATATAGCCGAATGGGTGATTACGGTATTATTTTCGCTTGAATATATTGCCAGAATTGTTTCTATTCGAAAACCAAAACAGTATATTTTTAGTTTCTACGGAATTATTGATTTTTTATCAACCATTCCAATGTATTTATCTTTTTTCATTGTGGGTTCACAATCATTAATCGCATTACGTGCGTTGCGTTTAATGCGCGTTTTCCGTATTTTAAAACTTGCGCGTTTCATTGGAGAATCGAACAATTTGATGCGAGCATTGAGCGCGAGTAAAATTAAAATTGGCGTATTCATTATGTTTATTTTAATTTTATGCACCATTTTAGGTTCTATTATGTACTTGGTAGAAAGCGGAGAAGATAGCGGTTTTACAAGCATTCCACGAAGCATTTATTGGGCAATTGTAACCCTAACAACCGTTGGTTACGGAGATATTGCGCCAGGTACTGCCTTGGGACAAGCTATTGCTTCTATTATTATGATTTTAGGGTATGGAATTATTGCTGTGCCAACCGGAATTGTTTCTGCTGAATTAGCTACTATGGACAAAGGAAGAGTCCATTTGAATACACAATCGTGTCCACATTGCTCAGCAGAAGGTCACAGAAATAATGCCGAATATTGTTTTCATTGTGGCGAAAGTCTACATCCTGAAGAAACTGATTAACGAACCTTTTCATGTCTAAATACCTTATTTCTATTGTTGGCGCTACGGCTATCGGTAAAACTGCCTTAAGTATTCAACTTGCCAATCATTTTAATACCGCGATTATTTCGTGCGATTCACGACAGTTTTTTAAAGAAATGACTATAGGTACTGCTGTTCCTTCGAAAGAGGAATTAAACGCGGCAGCACATCATTTTATTCAACATATTAGTATTTTTGATACATATAATGTTGGTCAGTTTGAAAAAGATGCAATTGCAAAGCTTGATGAGTTGTTTCAACAACACAACGTTGTCATTATGGTTGGCGGAAGTGGCTTGTATGTAGATGCCGTTTTAAAAGGGTTGGACGAATTTCCGACTGTTCATCCACAAATCCGAGAAGACTTAAACAAACAACTTGAAACCAACGGAATCGCTTCACTTCAAGAAAAATTAAAAGAACTCGATCCTATGTATTATAAAAAAGTTGCCTTGGAAAATCCGCATCGTTTGATTCGCGCGTTGGAAATTTGTATTGGAAGCGGCATACCCTATTCTAGCTTTCTAAAAGCGGAAACTACACAACGTGATTTTACGTCGATTAAGATTGGATTAACCGCCGAAAGAGAAATTATGTACAATCGCATCAACCAACGTGTAGACATGATGATGAACGAAGGTTTACTGGAAGAAGCAAAAGCCTTGTATCCGCATAAAACCTTAAATGCTTTGCAAACGGTTGGTTATCGGGAACTTTTTGAATATTTTGATGGGAATTACACCTTAGATTTCGCCATTAGCGAGATCAAGAAAAATACGCGCCGCTTTGCGAAGCGACAAGGAACTTGGTTTCGAAAAGATAAAGCAATACTTTGGTTTGATTATCAAGAACGTATGGAAACGATTGTGAAAGAGATTGAAAAAATCATGTAACAATGTTTTAATGTACTAATAAATTAATTTGAAGATGGTTCAATTTGAAGATTTGAAAATGTGTTTGTTAGACTATAAGACTGACTTAGATTGTTAGATTTGTTGGAAGCGCGTATAGAGAATCCAGTGAAAGCTGACAAACAAACAAACTAACCTAAAAGCAAAGCGACCCAAAACCTAATGCCCAATACCTAATACCCAAAAAAATGAATCCAGAAATAACCAAATTAGTAGAAAGCTTAGCATTGTTACCACATCCAGAAGGTGGTTTTTATAAAGAAGTATATAGAAGTGAAAAGCTACTTTCCAAAGAAACATTGCCCGATGATTTTTCAGGCGATCGGAGTTATTGTACGAGTATTTATTTTTTGTTGACTTCAGAAAATTTTTCTGCTTTTCATCGAATTAAGCAAGATGAGATTTGGCATTTTTATGGCGGAAGTGTCTTAACTGTTCATGTGATTGACAAAGAAGGAAATTATATAGCACATAAAGTTGGTATGAATTTTAGTCAAGGAGAACAGCCACAATTAGTGGTGCCTGCTGGTTGTTGGTTCGCGTCAAGCGTTACAAAAGAAGATTCGTATGCTTTTGTTGGTTGTACGGTTGCACCCGGATTTGACTTTGATGATTTTGAATTAGCTACACGTTCAGCACTTACCGCTTTGTATCCAAAACATGCAAATATTATCCATAGACTTACTAGAGATTAAATGAAAAAGTCGACAGTTAGTGTCGACTATATTTTTCAAGTGTTTATTGGGGAAACATCAGTTCAGTGGTTAGCTACTCTGCTTTATTTTTGACAACCAATCTAAATCCTTCTCCGTGAATGTTTAAGATTTCTACATCTTCATCTGGTTTCAGATATTTACGCAGTTTTGCTATATATACATCCATTGATCTTGAAGTGAAATAGTTATCATCTCTCCAAATTTTGGTTAATGCTAATTCTCTTGGCATTAAATCATTTTCGTGCAATGCTAGCAAACGTAATAATTCGTTCTCCTTAGGAGATAATTTGTTTGGTTCTTCGTTATCAAATGTTAAGAAACGAAGTTTAGAGTTTAGGTTAAACCTACCAATTACAAATTCGAATTGTTTGCTGTCTGCGACAGAATCTGAAGTTTTGCGTTGCATTATTGCTTTGATTTTCATCAATAATACTTCCGAATCAAAAGGTTTGTTTAAGTAGTCGTCTGCGCCTACTTTATAGCCTTTCATTACATCTTCTTTGAGTGCTTTCGCCGTTAAGAAAATGATAGGAACTTCTGTATTTTTCTCACGAATTTCTTTCGCAAGTGTAAAACCATCTTTATATGGCATCATAACGTCAAGGATGCAAAGGTCGTAATTGTCTTTTTTGAATTTTTCAAATCCTTCCATTCCGTTCTTTGCGTGAACAACGTCATAATCGTTCATTGATAGATAGTCTTTCAATACTGTTCCAAAATTCGGATCATCTTCTACTAGTAAAATTTTTTTGTTTTGAATCTCCATATTTAGTTACGATATTAATGGTAATTTGATAATGAATGTACTTCCTTTGCCTTTTTCACTTTCAACGGATACTTGACCTTGATGGTCGTCTACAATCCGTTTTACGTAAGCTAAGCCAAGTCCATGCCCTTTTACATTATGTATGTCACCGGTATGTTCTCTATAAAATTTTTCAAATATTCTTTTTTGTACAGATTTGGACATTCCAAGTCCCTGATCTTTTATTTTAATCTGTATATAATTTTTCACTGTTTCCGTGTAAATGTCAATCTTTGGTTCACCTTCCGTGTATTTTACGGCATTGTCTAAAATGTTTACCAATACGTTGGTAAAGTGTGTGTCATTTGCCATTACCATAGAATCACTTGCATTTTGATGAATTTTCACATAACCTTTTTGGTCTTCTACTATTAATTCTATGTGCGACATTGCATCTTCGATTAGGTCGTGAACGTCTACTTCTTCCTTACTAATTTCTAGTTGGTTTTTTTCTAACTTCGAAATTTGCAATACGTTTTCCACTTGCGCGTGCATTCGCTTGTTTTCTTCACGAATCATTCTGAGATAGCGTGCTACTTTTTCTTTATCATCAATAACTTTTGGATTTCTTACCGCATCCAACGCTAGGTTAATTGTAGCAATTGGTGTTTTGAATTCGTGTGTCATATTGTTGATGAAATCCGTTTTGATTTCTGAAATCTGCTTTTGTTTTATCAATTGATACAATGCACTCGAATATGCTATGATAATAATTAAGGTAAAAACAATCGACAAAATTGCCATTCCCATGATGGACGATAATACATATTTGTTTCTTTTTGGGAAGCTTACGAATAATGTATATCCACTTTGACGATCATCTTCTTCAAAAAGTGGTACATCATACCTTCCTTCGTTTGTAATTTTAAAACTATCAGACTTTATTTTTGTCGCCAATCCATCATCATAGACACCAAATTCAAAATCTAAGTCTAAATCTTGCTCATCTAAATATCCTTGTATTAAAAAATCAAGCAATTCAGTTGATATACGTTCATGAATTGGAATTTGCCGTGTTAATTCATTAATGATATCCTTGTATTCTACCATTACTTTAGAAACGTTGCTAACCTTCTTAAACTTCTGCACAGGTGAAAGTTTCACATCTGCATTGTCTAATATATCTTCTCTATAAATGGTACGCGTTTCAAAACGCTTGTAATTTTTTATGGAAGTGCTATCGTCTTCTTTAGTACTGTCAATGAACGTAGGAAAAATATTATAATCTTCTTCTATGATACCTCTAGTGAAAATACTTGTTTCATTATTTTTTTCGTCTCTACTTGTTATTTGAAAAACATTGGTAAGTTGTGCATCTTTTGGGTCACCAACGCTGTCAATTAATTCTTGAAACTTTAAATAATATCTTCTGTCTTCAGAGTCCGATACTCTTTCAGACACGTGTGCTAGAATCTGATTTGCATTCAGGGAGAAGGATTCTTGCTTTTCTTTCACAGCAGAGGCAATCCAATACCCTTGAACAAATATAATTCCGATGAGCGACAAACTCATCAAAATGACTAGGACAACAAATAATCGTTTACTCATCCGATCAAAATTAAGGTATAATCTCGGTTATAATAACTTTTTAACCAAACCTTAACAAATATGTTAATTTCGTCAGATTTTCTAGCACAACAGCGAGATTTCTTGATGTATTTTAATTACTTGATCTCGTGCTTTAGCCAAATCTTCATTATAGATAATGTAATCCGAAAGTGCTATTTTTTTTTCGTCACTCCACTGATTGTTCATTCTGTCCTGAACAGCTTCTCGTGTTGTTGTATCTCTCAACAAGATACGACGAAAACGCTCTTCTATGGGTGCAACTACCGTAATTATTTTATCGCATTGCTTATAGGAGTCATTTTCAAAAAGTATGGCGGCTTCTTTTATGACATACTTTTCATCACTTCGTGCTTCGTACCAATCCTTGAAATGCTGACCAACCCGTGGATGTACAATAGCATTTATTTTTAGCAATTCTTTTGGTTGATTGAAAACGATACTTGACAAATAACTTCTGTTTAGTTCACCATTTACGTAGGTTTCTTCGCCAAAAGCTGCTATCAATTCTTTTTTAATAGCATCGGATGTGTGCATGAGTTTTTTTGCTTCTATGTCCGCAATGTAAATAGAAATGCCTAATTCATGAAACATCTTAGCAATCGTGGTTTTCCCACTACCGATTCCTCCTGTAAGTCCTACAATCATTTTTTTATTAAGAAATTTATTTTTTTATTTTCAATGCGATGTGTCTTTACTGTTGTTGGAAATTTAACCAATTTTGGAATAAAAAAAGAAGCATTTGTGTTTTCAATGTCTTTATAATCACAGTAAATTGCAAAATCGGTTGCTGTAATTGTATTAAAATCAGATACATTTGCTGTGTACGTAATTGTTACTTCTTTAGGAAATAGTTTGATAGAATATCCTTGTGGAAGATTCTGAACACGCAACGGAATACTTAATTTTCCTTCTGTAAACTTATCAACTTTTGCAATTGCTTTTATATTGGGTTGCGAATATTTTAGTCGCTTTAGCGAATCATTTTTCAAAATTTTTAGCACCAAATCTATATCATTATTGATTTCTTTGAGTTTTTTTATTTCCGTATAGACAACTTTTAATTGGTCAACAATGTCTTCTGGACCAGAAATTTCAATGGTTTTAGGTTCAATTTGCAACGAATCGTATAGATTGTAACCATTTTCAAATGCTAATTCCAGTTGATGAATTACCGGAACTTCCTTTGTTTTATTTTTTCCTAATTTTAAAAATAACGTGTCTGGAAAAACTTTTAAAATTTCAATGTCTTGATAAATATGCTTATTAATGGCGGCATCAGAGAGTACATAATAGGTTTCGCCTGCTTTTACTTTATTAATATTTTTTAAATCAACTTCTATTTCTTTTTTGAATAATTTTTGACGCAACATGCGAAAACCTGTCGTTTTTACTTGTGCTTCAATCGTGCTTTTTTGACTTCCTAATAGAATTTTGTCATTGGAAAGGTTGGTATACGAAACACTCATTTTGATGGTATCTGTATATGTATCGGAAAGCCTCACCAACGTCCACACAATAAAGGAAACCACAAAGAAGATAAAAAATACATTGATTTTTTTCCCTTTAAACGTGGCATTTAGCAAACTTTGAATTCCTTTGATCATGGTTATTTTTTAAAGAATAGTTTTGGAAATCTTTCTGTTGGATTTTGTCTAAAGATTTTCAATGCAATCGTTGATTTTAAAAATCCAACACCATATCCATAAAATTGAATACAAACCGCTATTATGGCTAAAAAAGCAATTTTAATACTTTTTGTCGTTCGTAACGCATCTACTAGTATGGCAACAAAATATACGCCATAAGCAATTAAAAACCAATGAAATCCTAAAAATATACTGAGTAAAACGGAAAGAAGCAATCCAATACAAAATATGCTTGGAAACCAATATGTGAGTTTTGCCGTTTCTGGGTGCCATAGATTTAAGATTGGGCGTACCATTCCAAATTTATTGACTTGAATGTAAAATTTTTTCCAAGAAATTCTTCGCTTATGGTATACAAAAGCTTCTGGTATCAAAATGGTTTCATAACCAGCTTTCCAGATACGAATGGTTAAATCGGGATCTTCTCCAGGGTGAATTTGTCCAAAACCTTGTGTTTTTTCAAAGACTTCTTTAGAAATTCCCATGTTGAAACTTCTCGGTTGAAATTTATTGACAGCCTTTTTTCCGCCTCTAATTCCTCCTGTAGTCAAAAAAGCCGTCATTGCATAACTAATTGCTTTTTGTATCGTCGTAAAAGAACTATGTGCCGCATCAGGTCCGCCAAAACAATCAACATATTTTTTTTGCAAAGCTTTTGAAACTTCCGTTAGATACTGTGGTGGTAAAATACAATCGGAATCAAATATTAAATAATAATTACCTTTTGCGCGTTTCATTCCGTAGTTTCGGGAATCGCCAGGTCCTGAATTTGGTTTAAAATAGTAACTGATATTCAGTTTTTCGGCATATTTTTTAACTATAGTTTTTGCTGGTACCGTAGAACCATCTTCCACAATAACCACTTCAAAATCTTCTTTATAAGTTTGCGCAGTGATACTTTCGAGTAATTCTTCTACTTCATCAGGTCTGTTATAGACAGGAACAATTATGGAGAACTTTATATGCATGCCACAAATGTAAATTAATCGCATAAAAAAAGCCACCAAATTGGTGGCTTTTATTTTTGATATTTAAAAGATTGATTATTGCTTAATAATCTTGATAGTATCCGTTACACCTTCAACAGTTACTTGTACAAAGTACGTTCCTGTTGTTAATGAAGATGTATCAACATCTTTTGATAATGCATTAGGAGAAGTCGTTAATACTTGTGCTCCTAAAATATTATAAAACGTTACGTTTTCGATTCTTTTTCCTGCTACCAATGTCAATTTGTTATTAACTGGGTTTGGATAGAATGTGAAAGCACGTCCATTTTCAAAAGAAATCGTAGATAGTGGATTACAATTTACCATTGCTTCCCATCCATCTCTTTGTACACTTCCATCAGAAGTAAATACAAATGTTAAACATCCTGAAGGATCCGTAGATTCGATCATCATTCCTAGTAAGTCACCTGTACCTGCAGCTGGAGTATCATTCAAATCCCAACACCAAATTGTTCCACCTCCTGGAGGATCAATTGTTGCTGCTGTTGCATCTGGACCATCATGTATTGTTAATCCATCATAGCATGCTGCTGCACCATTATTCTCTGTATTAAAAGCTGTAAATTCAACTTCTATTGTTTGAGTCGCTGGGTTATCTGGGCAAATTGTATAGGTAATATTTTCACCCGCTGAGTAATCTCCACTCTGTCCGCCTGAATCTAGGAATGTTCCATTTGTACAATCTGGTGGTACTGCTACATACGGTGTAGCGAATGAAAATGGTCCAGCCCAAGCTGATGTTCCATCAACACCACAATCTGCTTGTACATAGAATTCATAGCTATTATCTCCTACTAAACCTGTTGCCGCATAAGGATTTGTCATTACTCCAGCAGCAGTTGGCGTTCCTGTTGCCGTACCGCCAGCAGTCAAGTCTACAAGTTCTATATTCCATGAAGTTGCAACTCCATTTTCTGTCCAACCTAAATCAGCTGTTGTTTCCATAATATTAGTTGCTGTCAACGCTGTTGGTGTTGGACATGTTTCTAATGTACTAAACGCAAATGGTCCAGCCCATCCAGACAATGTTCCTCCACCACAATCAGCTCTTACATAAAAAGCATAATCGTTGTTTTGTGTAAGTCCCATAGCTGTGTAAGGATTTGTTACTCCTGATGCTGTTGGCGTACCTGTTACCATTCCTCCTCCTGAAACATCTACAATTTCTACGTCCCATAAAGTAGCAGTACCATTTTCTGTCCATCCTAAAGTAGCAGCATCATCTGTAATCATAGTAGCTGTTAAAGCATTAGGTACTGAACATGCTGGAAGTTCAACAAATGCTACATTGTCAATGGAGATATCTCCTTCAAATGTACCTGCGCTTGTTGCTCTTATTGTAATTGTAATTGACTGACCAGCATACGCTGCTAAATCTACAACTGCTAATTCCCAAGGAGTTGTTGCAGCAACTTGTTGCTGTCCGCTTAATGTCCATACATTTGTTGTTCCATTTACCAATATATCTAAGGTACCTATTTGTCCTCCAAACATGTGGTAGTTAAATGTTAATGCTGGCGCTGTAAGACCTGATAAGTCTACTAATGGAGATACTAAATCAGTTGTATTACCAACTACTCCAGCCGAAGCTTCTGTATAGAAATAATTTCCTGTGGTAATTGTTGGGTCTGGTCCTGTTCCTCCTGATCCTGCATCCGTTCCTGGAGCAGATTCCCAGTAATACGCTCCACCAGTTGCTGTCCAACAGTTTTCAGCTGCAAATGCTGTACCAGCAGTAGTGAATGTTTCAAAGTCTTCTGTGTATGGTGCCACAATTGCAGCACACGTTGTTCTAAAGGTAAAAGGTCCAACCCATGCAGATGTACCATTCACGCCACAGTCAGCTCTTACATAGAAATCATATAATGTGTCCGCAGTAAGTGCAGTTGCTCCATAAGGATTTGCTACTCCTGATGCAGTAGGCGTTCCTGTTGGTGCTGTCATAGCTGTTACTATTTCTATATCCCATAATACAGCCGTTCCAGTTTCTGTCCAACCTAAGTCAGCAGTGGTATCTGTAACACTTGTTGCTGTTAACATTGTAGGATCAGTACATGAAGGTGGCGTCGCTGAAGTAATTGTAGGTGACGTTAAACACCATCCCCATTGCCAACCTGCATTATCATTGTAAGAAACACGATATTGGAATCCTGATAATTGTGTTGCAGTAAATCCAGAAATGTCTAAAACAGCAGTGGTATATGCAGCTGTACCAGCACATGTTTGGTAATCTGTGTTTGTAGAGTTTCCAGAAAATGTTTCTAATGCTGACCACGTCATTGCATCAGCATCATAGGTTTCAATTGCTAATACATCTCCTCCTAAAGCTCTGTATACATAATCTCCACTTACTGTGATCCAAGTTTCTCCTGCACCACTCGCAGCCGTTAAATCGATTACTGGCGAGGTTGCTTGAAGGTCATCTGCAGAACCGTTACCGGCAGCATCATCATCAAAAGTAAATGTAGTACCCGCAGCAGTAGGATCAGATAGTAATCCACCAGCAGTGTATGTACCTGATAAAGTCCAACCTGCATTAGGCCAACTTGCGGCTTGGTTTAATGTTTGTGAGACACCTATATAGGTACCTAACAAGAACATTACCATAAAAATTTTAAGTGTAATTTTCTTCATAAAAAGTCTGATTTTAGTTAGTTAGTTGAATATGAGTTTAAAGAACTACTTTTTTTTTGGATCAGAAGCATTAATATCGATGAAAAAACACTTTTTATCGATGAAAAGCTAAAAAAAATGGTATTTCTTACAATAAAAAAAGTATTGTTTTTATGTTAGTTTTCTGTTAAATATAATTAAAAAAAGCTAAAATAAAATATGCTTATCGAGAGGTTTTTCAGAGCGATAAACTTCAATTTTTTAAAAGGTAAATATTCTTGTGCAAAGCCTGACTTTCTTCTTTATAGAATTATTGTGAACTGAATACATTGTATTCATAATTTATGAATAGTAATTTAGATAAAAAAAAGGCTGTTCAATGAAGAACAGCCTTTTACTGATAAAAATATGTTTATAGAATTACTTCACGAATTTTACAACTGAAGTTTTTCCATTTTCTAATGTTACTCTTGCAAAGAAAACTCCGTTCTTAACTGAACCTAAGTTAGCTTCTCCTGAAAGACTATTTGGCTTAGCTGTCGTAATAATCTGTCCAACTAAGTTATAAACTTCAATTGAGTTAATGTTGCTTTGAGCATTTACAACAAAACTATTGTTTACAGTGTCTACATAATGTAAGAAACCTCTAGTTTCAAAAGACTCAACAGATAATGGTGCACACGTAATCGTTGCTTCCCAACCATCTCTTTGAACTGATCCATCAGAAGTAAATACAAATGTTAAACATCCAGAAGCATCCGAAGAAGTAATCATCATCCCTTCTAAATCTCCTGTTCCTACTGCAGGAACATCCACTTCATCCCAACACCAAATTGTTCCACCTCCTGGAGGATCAATCGTTGTTGCCAAGTTATCAGCTCCATCATGAACTGTTAATCCATCATAACAAGCAGCTGCTCCGTTATTTTCTGTTGAGAAGAAAGTGAACTCTACCGTTACAACATCTCCTGCATTATCAGGACAAATGGTATATGTAATATTTTCTCCAGCTGAGTATACTCCTGAAGCTCCTCCAGAATCTAAGAACGTACCACTAGTACATGTTGGCGGCACAGCTACATAGGTAGTAGCAAATGCAAACGGTCCAGCCCAAGCAGATACTCCGTCTACTCCACAATCAGCTTGCACATAGAATTGATAGTTGTTATCTCCTACTAAACCAGTAGCAGCATACGGATTCATTACTCCAGATGCTGTTGCAGTTCCCGTTGCTGTTCCTCCTGCTGTAATATCTACCAATTCGATATTCCAAGAGGTAGCTGCTCCGTTTTCTGTCCAACCTAAGTCAGCCGTTGTTTCCGTAATAGTTGTCGCTGTCAATGCACTAGGTGCTGGACAGGTTTCTAATGTTGAAAATGCAAATGGTCCAGCCCAAGCAGAGAAAGTTGCTCCACCACAATCGGCTCTTACATAAAAAGCATAATCGTTATTTTGAGTAAGTCCCATAGCTGTGTAAGGATTTGTAACACCTGCTGCTGTTGGTGTTCCTGTTGGTGTTCCTGCAGCAGTGATATCAACGATTTCAATATCCCATGCGGTTGCTGTTCCATTTTCTGTCCAACCTAAGTCAGCTGTTGTATCTGTAATACCTGTAGCTGTTAAAACGTTTGGCGTTGGACACGCTGGTAATTCTGTAAAAGATACATTATCTATGGAGATATCTCCTTCAAATGTTCCTGCACTTGTTGCTCTGAACGTAACTGATATTGTTTGACCAGCATACGCGGCTAAATCAACCACTGCTAATTCCCATGGAGTTGTAGCAGATGCTTGTTGTTGTCCAGATAATGTCCATACGTTTGTTGTTCCATTCACTAAGACGTCTAAAGTTCCTATTTGCCCACCAAACATGTGATAGTTAAATGTTAATGCTGGAGCAGTAAGTGCTGTTAAATCTACTAATGGAGATACTAAATCTGTTGTATTACCAGTCGCTCCAGCTGAAGCCTCTGTATAGAAATAATTTCCTGTTGTAATTGAAGGGTCTGGTCCTGTTCCTCCTGATCCTGCATCTGTTCCTGGAGCAGATTCCCAATAATATGCTCCTCCTGTTCCAGACCAACAGTTTTCAGCACTAAATGCAGATGTAGCAGTTGTAAATGTTTCAAAATCTTCTGTATATGGTGCTACAGTTGCAATACATGCCGTTGTAAAGGCAAATGGTCCAGACCATGTAGATGTTCCATTAGCAACACAATCTGCTCTTACATAAAACTCGTAATTGTTATTCTCTGTTAAACCCGTAGCATTGTATGGATTTGCTACTCCAGTGGCAGTTGCTGTTCCTGTTGCAGTTCCTCCACC
>CAYGPQ010000011.1:46326-57674 GCA_964351775.1 uncultured Kordia sp.
GTTCCTGTTGCAGTTCCTCCACCAGTAATATCTACTAATTCGATATTCCATGAAGTTGCTGTTCCGTTTTCTGTCCATCCTAAATCAGCAGAAAAACCATCAATGTTTGTCGCTGTTAGTGCATTTGGTGCAGCACAAACTGGCATTTCTGTAAATGATACATTGTCAATTGAGATATCTCCTTCAAACGTTCCTGCACTCGTGCCTCTAAATGTAATTGATATTGTTTGACCTGCATACGCAGCCAAATCTACAACTGCTAATTCCCAAGGAGAAGTAGCCAATGTTTGTTGCTCTCCTGATAGTGTCCATACGTTTGTTGTTCCGTTTACTAAGACATCTAACGTTCCTATTTGTCCACCAAACATGTGATAGTTAAATGTTAATGCTGGAGCAGTAAGTGCTGTTAAATCTACTAATGGAGATATTAAATCTGTTGTATTACCAGTAGCTCCACCTGAAGCTTCTGTATAGAAATAGTTTCCTGTCGTAATTGATGGATCTGGCCCTGTTCCTCCTGATCCTGCATCTGTACCTGGAGCTGATTCCCAGTAATATGTTCCTCCAGTTCCTGTCCAACAGTTTTCATAAACAAATGCTGATGCAGCAGTTGTAAACGTTTCAAAGTTTTCCGTGTATGGAGCTGCAATGGCTGCACAAGCGGTTCTGAACGTTAGAGGTCCAATCCATGCTGAAGTACCATCAACACCACAATTAGCTCTCACATAATAATCATATTCTGTATTTTCTATAAGACCTGTTGCTGTATATGGATTTGTAACACCTGTTGCGGTTGCAGTTCCTGTTGGTGGTGTTCCTGTTGTTACAATTTCAACATCCCATGCAGTTGCGGATCCGCTTTCTAACCATGACAAATCTGCTGTTGTATCCGTAATGTTAGCTACCGCTAATGTAGATGGATCTGGACATGATGGTGGTGTTGCTGAGGTAATTGTTGGAGAATCAAAACAAAACCCCCATTCGAAACCTGGACCACCTACTAAATCATCAAAATAAATTCTATATCTGAATCCTGATAGTTGAGTAGCTGTAAATCCTACAATATTAAGGACATCGGTTGTATATGCCGCTTGCGTTCCAGCACAAAAATCATTAGTTGGAGCTCCTGCTGTATCAGCATTAAATGGAGAGCCAATTATATTCCAAGTCATTGCATCTGCATCCCAATATTCGAATTGCAAAATATCATCCGTATTCCAATTGTAAACAAAATTCCCCGAAATTGTAATCCACGTTTCTCCTGCTCCATGAGCAGCAGTTAAATCGATTATTGGTGATTCTGCAGCAATATCATCATCACTTCCATTTCCAGCATCGTCATCATCAAATGCAAAATTTGCAGTTAGGGTAGGATCTGCTTCAAAAGCTAACGGGTCTGTATTATACGTCCCCGTAACAGTCCAAGTGGCGTTTGGCCACATTGCGTTTTGATTTAATGTTTGTGAGACTCCTAAATAAGAGCCTAACAAGAACATCATCATAAAAATTTTAAGTGTAGTTTTTTTCATAAAATGTATAATTTTGTTTGTTAGTTAGTTGAACATGAATAAAAGTAATCACATTTTTTTTAATCCGCAATATTTATATCCTAAAAAGCTGTTTTAACGGTCAATTAACATAAAAGGTTGTATTTTCTGTAGCTTATTTTAGGTTATTTTAATAATACCTTTTTATTAAAAATTCCATTTTTACCTATAATTTTTAGGATATAGTATCCAGCTGACAATTGAGAGATATTAATCGCATTGTGCCCATCAATTTTGCCACTTTTAATCAGCACTCCTTTACTATCGTACATTTTATATGTGAAGTTCTCGTTTGTACTTGCGTTGATCCATAATTTTCCTGTTGTTGGATTTGGATAAACGCTTATCGTATTTATGGCTTCAAATGTATCTGTACTTAGTGGATTACTACCTTCTATTATATTAATTTGTTGATTTGGAGTTACGTTGTATAGAATGTCTTGCATTCCACTTAACCATGTTATTTTTACATAATTAATATTGGTATTAGCACCTATTCCAAAAAACTCTGTATCCGAATTTTGCCCTAAATACCCTTCTCCACATAAGGTATATCTATATTGAGTTTGCCCTCCAGCGCTTATTTCTATTCGCGATCCAACACCTTGTTTGTTACTTGTGGTTCCTTCTAGATTTACTTTTAACCAATTATTCGTTGAAGTTGTTTGATTTTTCCAAAGAAAGATATTGTCTGCTCCAAAATTGTTTACTACTATTTCGGGAAAACCGTCATTATCTATGTCACCCATTGCATTTCCGTAACTTACTCGTGTATCACCAACAAAACCCGCACTAGTGTTCGCTAACGTAAATGTATTGTTGTTGTTATTTTCATAAAATGCCGCAGAAATTAAACTCGGAATACTTCCATCCATTGCGCCACTAACATATAAATCTAAATCGCCATCATTTTCTGCATCTAAAAATACAGCTCCCCAACCTACACTATTGAATATTGTACCAGAACTGGAAGCTTCATTTGTAAAAGTGCCATTCCCATTGTTTTTGAATAACACATTTCCTGGAGGACCATTGGTAACGTATATGTCAAACCAACCATCATTGTTATAATCGCCAATAGTCGTTGACATTGCGTCTATGGCTACATTCGTTCCAGAACTCTCTCCTATTTCGGTAAATGTTCCATTACCGTTGTTACTATAGAGCAAGTTTTTGTGCGATACTTTATCATTTGCAATGTATATATCTTGCCAACCATCATTGTTGTAATCAAAAAATGCAGCACAGAATGATAAGTGACTTCCCGTTCCTATTCCTGTCGCTACACTTACGTCGGTAAAAGTACCATTACCATTGTTTTGGTATAAATAGTTAGGAATGGCTAGATTTACATCTCTATTGGATATGAATACATCTAAATGACCGTCATTATTATAATCGCCCCAAGAAGCACCGTAGGTAAAAAGATTCATCGTTGGCAATCCTGAAGCTGCTGTGATGTCTGTAAAAGTTGCTCCATCATTCCTGTAAAGTTTGTTTCCGCTATCATCACTTGTGAGATATAAATCTTTATCGCCATCATTGTCAAAATCGACCCAAATCACCTGCTTTTGTTCCGATGTATTGTTAAAGTTGAAGGTAGTGTCTAGTGAAAACGTTCCATTACCATTGTTTTTATAGATTTTTAAAGGATCTCCATTTTGTGTGGCAATCGTGATATCATCCCAACCATCATCATTATAATCACAAAAAGAAATTCCGCCACCTAAATAGATGCTTCCACCACTATCTCCAACTCCTAAATTTGTCGCTTGATCTTGAAAATATATTTGCGCGTGAAGATGTATGCCAAAATTATAGAGTAGCAAGAAAAAAAGAATGGGTAGTGTTTTATTCATTGACATTTTTTTATTGAGTTGAAGGGGTTATTTTACGATTATTTTTTTGTTGAATGTACCATTTTCTCCGATAATTTTGAGTAAATAGTATCCCGAAGCTAAGTTAGTGATATCTATATATTTTTGCAGATCTATTTTTCCATTTTTTACGAGCCTTCCTTTGCTGTCATACATAGCGTACTTGTAATTTTCATTTGTAGCTGAGTTTATCCAGAGTTTTCCCGTAGTTGGATTTGGATAGATATTAATGCTGTTTCTCGCTTCAAATTCATCCGTACTTAATGGACTGCTGCCTTCTATGATATTGATGAGCTGATTTGGTGTTACATTGTATAAAATATCTTGTGCTCCGCTTAGCCATGTTACTTTCAGATAATCAATCACCATCTGTGCTCCTATTCCAAAGAATTCCTTACCTGAATTTTGTCCAAGATAACCTTCGCCACAAACCGTATATCTATATTGGGAAACTCCGCCACTTCTGAGTTCAATGGTTGCTCCAATTGCTTGTTTATTACTTGCAACACCTTCTAATCCAACTTTGAGCCAGTTGTTTGTCGTTGTGGTTTGGTTTTTCCATAGAAATATATTGTCTCCACCTGAATTGCTCACGATAATTTCGGGGAAACCATCATTGTCAGTATCTCCAATAGCATTCGCGTAACTTTCTCTGTTATCATTAGCAAATCCTGAACTAGCTTCAATACTGAACGTATCGTTTCCATTGTTTGTGTAGAATGCCGCCGCTAGAAGACTTGGATTACTTCCATCAAATACACCGCTTACGTATAAGTCAAGATCGCCATCATTTTCTGCATCTAAGAATACAGATCCCCACGCAATGCTGTTAAACATAGTTCCAGTACTCGCTGCGATGTTGGAAAATGTTCCATCGCCATTATTTAGCAAGAAATAATTGCCGTCGGTTCCATTCGTTACATAAATATCAAACCAACTGTCGTTGTTATAATCGCTGATGGTAACGGACATAGCATCTATTGATATATTTGTTCCTGATGCAACACTTACATCCGTAAATGTCCCGTCACCATTATTTTTGTAGAGTATATTCGGGTTTGGCAATTTATCATTTGCGATATAAATGTCTTGCCAACCGTCATTGTTATAATCAAAAAATGCGGAACAGAATGATACATGACTTCCTGTACTGATTCCTGCCGCGTTGCTCACATTTGAGAACGTTCCGTCACCGTTGTTTTTGTAGAGATCATTTTGTTGCGGTATAATTTCTCCTCTATTGCAAAGAAATACATCTAGATATCCATCATTGTTATAATCGCCCCAAGAAGCACCATAGTTGTCTAAAACTGCCATGGGCAATCCACAAGTGCCAGAAACATTCACCAAAGCTGTGATGTCATTTCTGTACAAGCGACTTCCTGCTGTATCACTTGCAATGTATAAATCTTTATCGCCGTCATTGTCATAATCAACCCATACGACTTGTTTTTGTTGTGTATTGTTGTCTGGATTCAGCGTAGTTTCTAGTGAAAACGTACCATCACCATTATTTTTATAGATTTTTAAAGGATCGCCATTTTGTGTGGCAATGGTGATATCATCCCATCCGTCATTATTAAAATCACAAAAAGAAATTCCACCGCCTAAATAAATTGTCCCGCTACTATCTCCAACACCTAGAGCCGTTGCTTGATCTTGAAAATAGGACTGCGCAGGTAGGTGTAAGCTGAAAAGTAATAATAATAATAATAATATGAAAGGAGAAAAGTGTAGTAATTTATTCATATACAATTTTTTACCTAGCTAAATATACTACTTTTTTCCATAAAAAAATGCCGCTAAAAGATTAGCAGCATTTTTTATTCTATGAACGGTAAATTTATTCTTCAGTGAATCGTTCAATGACTTCCTGGCTGACTCCTGTATTAGAGAATCCACCATCATTGTATAGGTTTTGCATCGTTACTCTTTTGGTTAAATCAGAGAATAATGTTACGGTATAGTTTGCGCAATCTAACGCCGTTGCGTTTCCTAATGGCGACATTTTTTCTGCATACGAAATGAATCCATCAAATCCTTTGACACCTTGACCTGCTGTTGTTGGTGTTGGCGATTGAGAAATGGTGTTGACACGCACTTTTTTATCTTTCCCGAAGAAATATCCAAAGCTACGTGCAATAGATTCTAAATACGACTTATTGTCTGCCATATCATTGTAATCTGGGAATGTACGCTGTGCTGCCATGTACGTTAAAGCCACAATACTTCCCCATTCGCTCATTGCGTCTGTTTTGTACAATGTTTGCATTACTTTGTGAAATGATACCGCAGAAATGTCCCAACCTTTCGTTGTCCAATCGTAGTTCATATCTGTGTAATGTCTTCCTTTACGAACGTTTACAGACATTCCGATAGAATGCAATACGAAGTCAATTTTTCCGCCTAGGATTTCCATTGATTTTTCAACTAAGTTTTGAAGATCTTCTAAACTTGTAGCATCCGCAGGAATAACCTCTGAACCTGTTTGCTCAGCTAATTTATTTATGGTTCCCATACGCAATGCTATGGGCGCATTGGTTAATACAAATGTTCCGCCTTCTTCATGAACACGTACAGCAGTTTTCCAAGCAATAGAATTTTCGTCTAAAGCTCCAAATATGATTCCTCGTTTGCCTTTTAATAAGTTATATGACATGCTTGTTGTTTTTAGTCGTTTAGTAGTTCAAATATATGGTAAAAGATTTAATTGAGCGATGTGATGCGATTGAATATTATGTTTTACGATTTCAATAATTCCTTTGCATTGGCTAAAGCCGAATCGGTTATTTTGGCGCCACTTAACATTTGTGCAATTTCTAATACGCGTTCGTCGTCTTGCAATTTTTTTAAATGTGTGGTAGTTACTTCGTTGATGTCTTGTTTGTATACTTTGAAGTGTTGCTTCCCTTTCGCTGCAATTTGTGGCAAATGTGTAATGGAAAATACTTGCATGGTTTTCCCCATACTTTGCATTATTTTTGCCATTTTATTCGCTACTTCGCCCGAAACACCCGTGTCAATTTCATCAAACATAATGGTGGGCAATTGCATGTATTTTGATAAGATAGCTTTGATACACAACATCACACGCGATAGTTCTCCGCCAGAAGCCGCTTTTTTCAATTCGTTAAAATTTCCACCTTTGTTTGCCGCAAATAAAAATTGTAAATCGTCCATTCCATTAGAATAGAATTGATCTGTGAGTTGTGTTTTAATGTCAAATCGTGCATTTGGCATTCCTAACATTGCTAACATATTTTCTAGTTGCTCCGTCAGTATCGGAATTCCTTCTGTACGTTTTTTATGAATGCTTTTTGCCTGTGCTGTTAGTTCTTTACTAAGTGTCGATAGTTCTTTTTCTTTGGCTGCAATAAGATCTTCCATATTTTCTGAAAGTGCAGCCTTTTCTGAAAGTGTTTCTTGAATTGCTAGCAATTCTTCGATACTTTGTACGGCATGTTTTTTTTGTAGATCGAATATTTTTTGCAGTTTCGCCGAGATTTCTTCCAGTTGTTCCGGATTGAACTCAACTTCGCCTTCTAAATTGACAATTTCATTATAAATATCATCCAATTCAATATACGAACTTTTGATGCGCGCTGCCAATGATTGAAATTCTGGTGCAATATTCGACAGTTTCCCTGTGTTTACTTGCAGTTCGGAAAGTAAGTTTAAAATCCCAACTTGTTCGTCGGATAAGATTTGCTCCGAAGCGCTCAAATTTATTTTGATGTCTTCTGCATTGTTCAAACGCTCGTACTGTGCTTCTAAATCTTCCTGTACCAATCCTTTTAGTTTTGCTTCTTCTAATTCTTTAAGCAAAAACATATTGTAATCGTGCTCTTTTTCAAGGGCTGCTTGTTCGTCGATGTTTTTTTGTAATGCTGTTTGTGCAGTTTGATAGCTTTTAAGCAACGTTTGATAGGCTTCCGTATCTTCCAAAACATTTGCCAAGGTATCAATGACTTGAAACTGAAATTGATTGTCCGTCAATTGTAAGGTTTGATGTTGCGAATGAATATCTATCAATTGATCGCCAAGTGCATTCAACACATCCAATCGGACAGGTACATCATTTACAAACGCTCTTGATTTTCCAGAAGGTAATATTTCACGTCGGATAATGGTATCAGCCTCATAATCAAGATCATTTACAGCAAAGAAGTTTTTGAGATTGTATTTTTTGATGGAAAATTCAGCTTCAATAACACATTTACGCGTGGTATCTTTCAACGAAGATAAGTCTGCTCGTTTTCCTAATATCAATGCCAAACCGCCCAGCAAAATAGATTTTCCAGCACCAGTTTCACCCGTAATAATCGTTAATCCTTTATCAAATTCGACTTGTAAAGAATCAATTAACGCAAAGTTTTTTATAGATAATTTTGTGAGCAACGCAGTAGAATTTTAGTCAACTACAAAAATAGACTATTGCACTAGATTTTCGTAAAAATCAGAATTTAATTTTTTCCCACTTAGAAGCGTGAAATGGCGCGACTCTATTTAGGGTTTCTACCAATTGTGTAACACTTACTTTTGGTCCGCCAGAATAAATACTTTGGATTTCTTCCGCTTTTGCATCAAAAAAGGTTTGTAATAAAAACGCATTTGGTCGTCGGTTATTGAGAGCCTTGAAAAGTTCTAAACTGCTAGCGATGGTACTTTTTGCGGCAGCCGGATCATCTGCCATCATGTCCATTCCTACTCTGTGGTAGTTGTACATCACAGTTCTGTATTCTTTGTAGGTATTATTCAACATATTGTCTAATAATCTCCAACGTGTTCGGTTTCCGTCCGCCTCTTTCCAGCCCAAAAATGCGCTCGATTGTGAAAGGTTTACAATTTGTTGTGCTTGCGCATAATAGTCCGATCCACCACGAAGTGAAAACGTATCTGCGTCAATTCCTAAAATAACATATACATAGTAAGCTACTACCGAAACTAAGTTCGTTGTAAATGCGTTTGGATTGTATACTATGGGTTGAAATTCTTGATAGATAAATCTAAATTGTCGATCGTTGAAGTTGAATGTCGGTGACTCAAATGATGAGTTGTAAATTGGTCGTGAAGATTGCACTTGAATGGTTGCGACAAATTCATCAGAATTGTACTGTGAAACATTGATAACCATGCTGCAATTGATGCGTTCTGAGGCAGCGTATTTTTTATTGGTCCATTGTGTTTTGTTTACAAAATCATTCAATGAACGTTCGAGTGTTTTAAAGATTTGCTGATTTGTCTGATTGACTTGTTGTGCATCAATTGTGATTTGACAATTCAGTTCTTGTGCAGTTGAAAAAGATACTACACTTAAAAATAAGATACTTAACACAAGTTTACGCATGGATTCGCTTTAAAATTTCACTAAATATATCGTTGGCTACTTCCGCTTTTGACTTTAACCCAAAAGCTAAGGTATTCATTTTTTTGTCAATAATTGTCACTTTATTCGTTAGCTTTCCAAATCCTGCTCCTTTATCATTTAAAGAGTTTAAGACAATCATGTCTAAATTTTTCTTGGTAAGCTTTCCTTTTGCATTTTCAAGTTCATTGTTTGTTTCCAATGCAAAACCCACTAAAAATTGTGTGGTTTTAATGGCTCCTAAAGATGCTAAAATGTCTTTTGTTTTGATTAACTCTAAGGTTAACGATGAATCCTTCTTTTTTATTTTCTGAGAAGCCACATCTTTTGGTTTATAATCTGCAACCGCTGCGGATAAGATGGCAATATCCGCCGAAGGAAAATCTTCGTGAGCCGCAGTATACATATCTTCCGCACTTGTTACATTGACAACTCGCACCGATGAATGTGATATGCTTTGATTGTTTGGTCCTGCAATTAAAATAACCTCAGCACCTAAGTTAGCGGCGACACGTGCCAATTCATAACCCATTTTTCCGGAAGAATGATTTCCAATAAAACGTACAGGATCAATTGCTTCATAGGTTGGACCAGCAGTAATGACTACTTTTTTCCCTTTTAGCGGAAGCTTTCCTAAGATATCATTTTCAATAAATGTTACAATATCTTCTGGTTCAGCCATGCGTCCTTCTCCTACCAAACCACTAGCTAATTCGCCGCTTGTAGCAGGAATCATAATGTTTCCAAAACTAGAAAGTTTTTCAAAAGAATTTTTAGTGGATTGGTGTTTGTACATATCCAAATCCATTGCTGGCGCAAAATATACAGGACATTTTGCAGAAAGATAGGTTGCCAATAACAAGTTGTCACTGTTTCCAGTTGCCATTTTGGACATGGTATTTGCTGTTGCTGGCGCAATCAACATAAAGTCTGCCCACAAACCAAGTTCCACATGATTTGTCCACATATCATTTTCATCTTCTTCATTGGTAAAAGATGAATGTACAGGATTTTTTGACAGCGTAGATAACGTTAATGGTGTGACGAAGTCTTTAGAAGCAGGCGTCATAATCACTTGGATTTCAGCACCTGCTTTTATAAATAACCGAACTAGAGAAGCTGTTTTATAAGCGGCAATTCCAGCGGTAACGCCTAGTAATACTTTTTTGCCCCTTAAAATTGACATATATTATGCTTCTTCTTTTGTGTTTCGGTAATAAATTTTGTCTTCCAACCATTCTTGTACTGCAATAGCGTGTGGTTTTGGAAGTTTTTCGTAGAATTTAGATACTTCGATTTGCTCTTTGTTTTCGAAGATTTCTTCTAAACTATCGTTATGCGTCGCAAACTCATCTAATTTTTCAATCAATTCTTTTTTGATTTCAGAGTTGATTTGAATTGCTCTTTTTGCTACCACAGAAATTGCTTCATAAATGTTATTCGTCGGCGCATCAAATTGATTTCTTTCAATTGTAATTGTGCTAATTGGAGCGTCTAAGTTTTTAATATCAACCATATTTATAGGGTTATTTTGAAATTTTTGCTAATTCTTCAGTTATGGAAGCCATGATGATGTCAGCTTCTTCTTTGTATTTTGATTCAGGGTAAAACTTTACCAGCGTTTTGTATGCTGATGCAGCTTCATTGAAACGACCTTCCATTAATGTTATAAAACTTTTTGTTGCCAAATTGTACATGGCATCTAATTTTAAAAACATGGCATCTTCTCTGAAAGAAGTTCCTGGATAGTCAGAAAGGAAATTTTCTACTGCTTTGATCGATGATTTGTAGTCAGAAATCGTATTGTATTGTTTTGCAATTTCGAAGGCCTTTTTCTCCACTTTTGTCGTCAATTCATCCACCATCACGTTTGCTTTATCTAAAAGCTCCGACTCTGGATAGTTATTAATGAATGATTGCAGCTTATTTATTGCCTTGATCGTTTCGGTTTGATCAATGCTATAACGAGGCGATTCCATATAATAACTTTTCGCTTCGTGAAAAACTGCCGATTGAAGGCTATCACTTTTTGGATACGATTTTGAAAAACGCTCAAATTGATATGCAGCTGTAAAATATAGCTCCGTTTCAAATAATGATCTTGCATATAAATAC
Organism: uncultured Kordia sp.; assembly: GCA_964351775.1. Lineage (GTDB taxonomy): Bacteria > Bacteroidota > Bacteroidia > Flavobacteriales > Flavobacteriaceae > Kordia. The sequence goes on from CAYGPQ010000011.1 coordinate 57,231, forward strand.
GTAACACGCTCACCTTGAGGCTTTCCTCTATATTTTGGAACGACTTGCTCAAAAAGTCGACTTGCTTTTTTAAACTTTCCTTCTTTATATAAACGCTCTGCGAGTTCGTATTTTATTTTTACATCCTCCGTCTTTAGTGCTTTTTGGTATTCACTACACGACGCAAACGTTACAGCTATTATAACTATGTATAGAAATTTTCTCATCTTTTTAAACATCTTGCAAAAATAGGTATTTATTATGTATTATAAAAACATTTTAAGTCGCTAAAATAACTTTAGATATTTGAATAGAATATTCTTTAGCAGAGTTTTAACTTTTTCTTAGAAAATTGGGCTTATTGGAAGGTTGGCATGTTAGAATGTTAGTATGTTAGTATGTTAGTATGTTAGTATGTTAGTATGTTAGTATGTTAGTATGTTAAAAAGAAAAACTTTTAAATTT
>CAYGPQ010000012.1:0-48243 GCA_964351775.1 uncultured Kordia sp.
GAATTAAAACAATAGGTGTCTAAAATAATTTATAAATACCGTACAATTTAAAGTTATAGTTATCACAGTTTTTTTGGCGATTCTATAAGTGTACTTAAAAGTACATTCGTCATATAAATAAAATATGCGATCATGGAATTATCACAGCAACAACAAAAAGCACAAGAATTTTTATCCAGTATTTATGCGAAAGTATGGGGAGATGACGATTTTAAACAAAATTTAATACGTAACCCAATTGAAACACTAAATAAATTCACTGGAAAAAAAGCCATCATTTCTGCGGATAAAATTGTGGTTGTAGAAGATCAAACAAATCCGAATCATATCTATTTAAACATTCCTGCAAAACCTAATATGGAAGATGTTGAGTTGACAGAAGCACAATTAGAAATAGTTGCAGGAGGAGGAGATGATGTAGATTTTTGGGATGCAGTCTATTTAGTTGCTACGAATCCTGTGTATACCATTGATTATATTTTAAACAATTAAAAATTTTTCATAAAAAACAACTGCAAGCGATCTTTTTAGGTCGCTTTTTTCATATAAAATGGGTAGATGTCATTTTCAACTGTGTCAATGTCAGTTTTAAAATAGTATCAAAATTTAACTTAGCAATATTAATATTTAACTCAAGAAAATATGAAACGCGTACTTTTTTTACTAGGTCATTTAAACGATTTAGATATCGAGTGGATGATCAACAACGGTAGCAAAGCTGAATTACAAACTGGCGACAGATTAATTCGTAAAGGTGAAACCATTGAGAACTTATATATTATCTTATCTGGGCAACTGTCTGTTACAGACGGAGTAAGTGAAAAGCACATTGCTTTAATTGGCGCTGGTGAAATTGTTGGAGAAATGTCTTTCTTAGAATCTCGTCCACCATCAGTATCTGTTATTGCTACCGAAGCCTCTACAATTTATAGTATTTCAAGAGAACTCATGAATAGTAGACTTGCAAATAACTTAGAATTTAAAGCTAATTTCTATTATGCTATTTCATTATTCCTTTCCAATAGATTGCGTAAAACAACAAGTCAACTTGGTTATGGTTCACCTGATGAAGCAGATGTAATAGATGAAAATGTATTAGATGGTATTTCGCAGGCAGGATCAAGATTTGGTCAAATATTACAGAAATTTTCAGAAGTATAAAAAGCATCATAGCATGAACTACAGAGTTATATTTTTTAGTTTTCTACTATTTGGGGTATGTAAAGTGTATAGTCAAACTGCAATTTCCGTGGACATTGTGAAATTGTCTGAAGTTATGCTCGAAGAAAACCCAATCATCAAAAGAAATATTTTGAGTATCAATAATGCTGAAGGTGGTTTGCAAATACAAACGAGCGCCTTTGACTATCAGTTGATATCTGGAATATCATTAAGTCGTAATGCCTTAAACCTTTTTGAAGTAGATCCCAGAAATGATTTTTTAAATGATGATTTAAAATCAAGAAATACAGGCATATCTGTGGGTCTTCAAAAAACATTTCGATCGAGCTTAACGGCTAACTTGAGTGTAGATTATGCTATGGCAAATGATAACTTTCCTATTAACAGATTCAGTCAAGATGTTGGTGCTTATTTTGGAGATCATTCAATGTCTAGTACTTTCTCTTTAACACAACCATTATTAAGAGGTAGAGGTAAACGAATAGCAACTGCTTTAGAAAAAGCATCAGCCTTAAACCTAGAAAGCACCAATGAAAATGTTGAATTTGCTAACTCATTTGAATTGCTGCAAACAGGATCTACCTATTGGCAGTATGTAGCTGCGACCAAAAGCTTAAAAATTTTCAAAGAAAATGAAGCACGTGTTCGACGTGTTTTAGAAATCACCCAAGAATTGGTAAAAGCAGATAAAAGACCTGCTGGCGATGTAGCGCAAGTAAAAGCCGATTTGGCAAATCAAGAACGACAAACCAAAGTCGCAGAGCAAACACTATACAGCGCAAAATTAAATCTTGGGCGTTCCATCGGATTAAGTGAAATAGAAAGTGAACGGCTAGGAGATCCGTTAGATGAGTTTCCTACCATATTGGAATCGGGGTATACGAAAGATTTCATCAAGACAAAATATTTAGAATTAGCTCAAAATAATAGAAAAGATATTTTGGCATCTAAAAAAATACAAGAATCATTAGAGTTACAATTTGATCTTGCCGAAAACAATAAAAAAGCCCAGTTAGATCTAACTGGTTTTGTGCGTTACGGAGGAATGAACATGGGGAATGGTTTAGATCGCGCTTTAGCAACATTCACACGAAATGAAGGAAGTAACTTTGGGTATGGATTGAGTTTAAACTTAACATTTCCAATCAACAATAATTTAGCAAAAGGAACCTACATGCAAAACGAAGTAGCGTTAAAAGATCAGCAAATCGCCGTTGAAAATTTACAACGAAATATAGATTTGAATGTTTCTATTGCACTAAACAACCTAGAGAACACTGTGGAAGCTTTAGAACGAGCGAAAGAATCACTGAATTTCTATCAAGAGGTTTACAACAATGAACAAGTAAAGTTTACAAACGGTTTAACCATTTTACTAAACCTTATACAATTTCAAGAACGATTGACTTTTGCAGAATTAGACTATTTACAAGCGCATCAGCAATTTGCATTAGCAATCATTAATCTTCGATACGAAACTGGAACATTACTCGTAGATAAAAATGGAATTTCAGCAATAAGCAAAGAATTGTTTTATACAATCCCAACATATAACTAATTATTAAAAAAACTACATCATGGCAGCAGGATTTTTTAGAAAAGCAGCATTAGAAAAACTTTCCACACCAGAAAAGTTAGATCAACTCATCAAAGTTACAAGTCCAAAAGGATGGATAGCTTTAGTAACCATAACAATAGTTTTAGCAACCGGAATCGCTTGGGCATTTATGGGGAATGTAAAAACAAAACTCAATGTGGTGGGTGTAATATTGGGTGGAGAAATTCATGAAGTAGTGGCTACATCACAAGGACAATTGATAAGTGTAGATGTGAATATTGGCGACCATGTCAAAGAAGGAGATGTGATTGCAAAAATTGAACAACCTGAACTTTTTCAACAAATAGAAGAAGTCAAAGCTTCTCTCAAAGAACGAAACTTTGATTTACAACAATTACTCTCTTATGGAAATCAAGATACTCGATTGCAAGGAGAAATGATTCAACAACAACGCAGTAGCATTGAAATGCAAATACAATCTGAAAATAAGGTATTAGAATTTTTAAGAAATCAATTAGACACTGAAAAAGGATTGCTCAAACAAGGACTGATCACAAAATCTCAAGTGGTGAATACAGAACAGCAAATAGAGTCTTCTATAAATTCTATAGAGCGTTTAAAAGGGCAACGAGTGCAAACTTCTAGTCAAAAACTAAACATAGGATTCGATTTACAACAAAAAATAAGTATCAGCAAACAGCGAATTGCAGAAATGGAAAGAAGTTTAGCGAATTTGCAAGAGCGATATGATATAGATACGAATATCAAGAGTTTATATTCAGGAGAAGTCGTTGAATTACTAACGGACGCAGGTATCATCGTAAGACAAGGAACTCCTTTGTTTAAACTTAAAAATCAAAGTCTAACTGCTGACAATAAATTACGAGGCGTATTATACATTCCTTCGCAAGACGGTAAAAAAATTAAAGAAGGAATGGAAGCATTGGTAGTTCCTTCTACGGTTCAACCGCAAGAATATGGGTTTATGAAAGGAACAGTAACCTATGTTTCTGACTTTCCCATTACGCAAAAGGGAATGATGATGACCGTGAAAAATGATCAATTAGTACAAGGGTTATTATCACAAGGAGCACTATTTGAAGTATATGTAGAATTTGAAAAAGATGAAAACTCTTTTAGTGGTTTTAAATGGACATCTGCAAAAGGACCTCAAATTGCCATCAATGAAGGTACTTCTTGTATGGGAAAAATAACTGTTAAAACAGAACCTCCAGCTACGATAGTTGTGCCAGCTTTAAAGAAATTCTTTGACCTTTACTAATACCATCCAGCCATGACTAAAAAGAAAGATATAAAAAAAGTAAAACTACCGCGTCCAGTTAAAACACCTACCGTTTTACAAATGGAAGCAGTAGAGTGTGGAGCTGCTGCTTTGAGCATTATTCTAGGGTATTATGGGAAATATGTACCATTAGAAAAACTACGAATAGCCTGTGGTGTATCTAGAGATGGATTAAAAGCTTCGAACATTTTAAAAGCTGCACGAGGACTTGGTTTGGAAGCAAAAGGATATGCAAAATCCATTGAAAAATTAAAGGAACTCGAAATGCCAGCAATCATATTTTGGAATTTCAATCACTTTCTGGTTATTGAGGGATTTAGCAAAAACAAAGTATACCTAAACGATCCAGCTCAAGGAAGATATACGGTTTCTCATCAAGAGTTTGACGATGCCTTTACCGGAGTAGTGTTGACTTTTAAACCAGAAGAGAACTTTGAAAAAGGGAATGAGAAAAAAGGATTAATGAGTTCATTAGGATCCAGAGTAGCGAATTCAAAAATAAGTATAACCTATATCATTTTAGCGAGTCTTTTCTTAGTAATTCCAGGACTTGTCATCCCTTCTTTTACCAAAATATTCATAGATAAATTTCTGGTAAATCAAATATCAGGATTTGTCATGCCGTTGCTTTTAATCATGGGAGGTGTTTTAATGATTAATTCTATACTGGTGTATCTTCAGCAATACTATTTATTACGACTAGAAACCAAATTAGCACTTGCCACTTCCAGTAAATTTTTATGGCATGTATTTCATTTACCCATCGCTTTTTTTACACAACGTTACAGTGGCGAAATTGGAAGTAGAGTATCCTTAAATGATAAAGTTGCAAAACTATTAAGTGGCGATTTAGCAAATTCAGCGTTAAATGTAATTGTAGTAGTGTTTTATGCACTCATGATGTTTTCGTATGATGTGGTGCTTACATTAATTGGTATTTGTATGGCAACATTAAACATCGCGGCATTGCGTTTTGTGTCCAGAGCCAGAAAAGATGGGAATCGTAGTTTTGTCAATGAAAATGGAAAACTCTTAGGAACAACAACCTCAGGGATAAGTATGATTGAAACCTTAAAAGCCTCAGGTAGAGAAAATGATTTCTTTACGACTTGGACAGGCTACTTGGCTAAGGTGATGAATGCGCAACAGCAATTAGGCTGGTTAACCACACGTCTCAACATTATTCCGCCTTTATTAATGTCATTAACCACCACCATTGTATTAGGAGTTGGCGCCATGCGAATCATGGACGGAGAAATGACATTAGGGATGCTAGTTGCCTTTTTATACTTAATGAACAACTTCATGGGGCCTGTAAACCAATTAGTGACGGTGGGAAGTATACTTCAAGAAACGGAAGGTGATATGAGCCGCATAGATGATGTTTTGAACTATGAAATTGCTAATGAATTTGATGAAAAAACTGCTGCAGAAAAAGAGAAGAATGGAAATGTAAGCTTAGGCAAACTCACGGGGCATTTTGAAATGAAAAACGTCACATTTGGGTACAATCCTACAACACCTGCTTTAATTACAGACTTTAGTCTAAGTTTAAAACCAGGAAGTAGAGTGGCATTGGTGGGAGGTTCTGGTAGTGGTAAATCTACGGTGGCAAGAATAGTTTCAGGATTATACGATCCGTGGGAAGGAGAAATACGATTCGATGGGAGACTCAGAAAAGATATTTCACGCCATGTCATTACAGAATCTATTGCAGTGATTGATCAGGAAGTGCTCATGTTCAAAGGTACCATACAAGAAAACATTGCTTTTTGGGATGATAATATTCCAGAGAAACACATCATTCAGTCGGCTCGTGATGCAGCAATTCACGATGTCGTGGCGGCAAGAACAAATGCCTATGATAGTGAAGTAATGGAACGCGGTGCTAACTTCAGTGGAGGACAACGTCAACGATTGGAAATTGCTAGAGCTTTGGCTTTAAATCCATCTATTCTAATCATGGATGAAGCAACGAGTGCTTTGGATCCTAAATCAGAAAAAATAGTGATGGACAATATCAAGAAACGCGGATGTACCTGCTTGATAGTTGCCCACAGATTAAGTACAATTATGGATTGTGATGAAATCATTGTGATGGACTTTGGAAAAATTGTAGAAAGAGGAACTCATCAAGAGTTATTACAAAAAAATGGTACATACGCTAAGTTAATCGACTCAAAATAAGAACGATATGTCTGAAAATATAAAAATAAGTTTAGAAGAAAATCAGTCACTAGTCCTAAGAGAGCATGACCGGTTTTGGATGATTACTTCTGGAGAAGTAGATGTTTTTTATGCAGACATCGACGAAGAAGGGAATTATGTAAGCACTTTAAAGTATTTATATAGCGCAAGAGCTGGAGAATTAGTATCTAGTTTAATTTCTTCTGAAAAGCATGAAAAAAACATCAAATTACTCATGGTAAGTAAAGGAGCTACTTTAATTGCCATCAATAAAAATAAACTGTTAGAAATTGATCATACCTTTCTTAAAAGTATGATAGATAAATGGGTTTTAAAAACAGCACATCAAATACAACAGGTCAATGCACCACGAATATATACGTCATTAACACTTTCTAATACAGTTTCTTTAAAAAAAGAATCCATCGCATTTCCTACCAAAGGGTTGGCATGGTGTTCCGCAATTAAAGGAGAAATTGCCAAATATTCAGAAGACAACGTTGTAAGTCCTGATTCAGAATTTAATTATCCATTTGCAGTATCAAATAATTTGTGGATTACAGCAGTAAATAATGACTGTGAAGTAAAAGTTTCTAGTACAAGAGAAGTACTCAAAGATGAAATTTTCTTTATGCTGTCCTTAAATGATTTACAAAATCATTTATATGCAAAATTGATCAAAAATTTTGAATTGCAAAAAGGCGAAGAAGAACAACGTATTACTGAAAAAATAACTTCTGAAACATCAAATTTAACGAAAACATTAAACCAATTACGAACTATTGTAATAGGTAAAAAAGATCAAGTACTGTCAGCGTCTACAGATAACAAAAAAGTGAACAATAACTTATTTGAATCTTGTAAGTTAATAGGAGATGCTGTTGGATTTGAATTTGAAGCTCCAAAATATATGGAGTCGTACGAAAACAGTACCACCAACCAATTATATGCCATTGCGCAATCTTCAAAAGTCAGAGTGCGAAAAATAATTCTTAGAAATACCTGGTGGAAAGAAGAAAATGGTCACTTATTAGCTTTTTATAAAGAAGATAAAAGACCTGTAGCACTTATTCAAAGTACACCTACTAGTTATACATTAAAAGATGTTGCTACGGGAGAACAACTAAAAGTAAATCATGAAATAGCAGAAAAGTTAGAACCTATCTGTTACATGTTTTTTTATGGTTTTAGTGATACAATGACTTCTGTGAAAAAAATTGGGAAGTTTGCAATTCAAGGAATCAAAAAAGATGCTAAATATCTAATCTTAGCAGCTTTTGCAGGAAGTTTAATTGGATTACTAGTACCAGTATTATCTGGAATTATGTTTGATGATGTAATTCCTTCTGCAGACAAATCGCTGCATTTTGAAATATTTGGAATCATGCTAATGTTAGGTTTGGTGACCGCTGGTTTACAACTTATTCAAGGTGTTTTGCAACTCAGAGTTGAAACAAAATCTAGTATCAATCTCCAAGCAGGCGTAATGGATCACTTATTGCGATTGCCAGTAACATTTTATAAGAAATTCTCTGCGGGAGATCTTACAAACAGAGCTTTGAGTATCAACGGAATTCGACAAATACTATCCAACACGGTGATGACCGCAGTCTTAAGTGGTGCTTTCTCATTCGTAAATCTAATATTACTATTTTATTACGCTCCCGATCTTGCATGGATTGGAGTCATATTAGCTGTGATTGCAGTAGTATTTATGACGTCGATAGGATGGGTGAAACTCAAGTACGATCGACAAATTTCAAACATTCAAGGTGACTTACAAGGATTTCTTTTTGAATTTTTATCTGGAATTACAAAAATAAGAATTACAGGAGGAGAAAAAAGAATCTTCACACTATGGGCAGATAAATTTGCCAAACTTAAACAATTAGGATTTGCCTCTGGAAGCTATCAAAACTATGTGGAAGTTTTCAACGCTTCCTATCCTTTATTCACAAGTGTGTTCTTCTTTGCATTTATCTATTACACAGTAACAAATGCAACTGCGGTAGGAACCATGCTTTCTGTGGGAGCTTTTATGGCATTTATCAGCGCATTTAATCAATTCTTAAGAGATTGTTTAAAAATGAGTATGGCTTTAATTACTTCGTTGAATATCATAACACTATATGAAAGAGTAAAACCAATTTTAGAAGAAGTACCAGAATCTTCAGAAGATAGTACTGATCCAGGTGAGTTAGTTGGAGATATAGAAATGAATTCAATATCTTTCAGATATCATGAAGATCAACCACTGGTGTTAAATGATGTCTCATTCAAAATTAACCAAGGAGAAATGGTCGCTTTTGTGGGAACTTCAGGATCTGGAAAATCTACCATAATGAGACTCCTATTAGGTTTTGAATCACCAGAAGCGGGTTCTATATACTATGACAATGATGCGTATGATTCTATGAATAAAGAGTTAGTGCGAAGACAAATTGGAGTGGTATTGCAAAGTGGCGCATTAATGTCGGGAAGTATCTATAAAAACATCGTAGGGAATTCTGAATTAACACTAGAAGATGCTTGGGAAGCAGCACGTATGGCAGGTATGGAAGAAGACATCAAGCAAATGCCAATGGAAATGAACACAGTGATCAGTGAAGGCGCGGGGACATTCTCTGGAGGACAACGTCAACGTCTCATGATTGCACGCGCCATTGCACACAAACCAAGACTTTTATTCATGGATGAAGCAACGAGTGCTTTAGATAACAGAACGCAAAACATCGTTTCAGAAAGTTTAGACAAATTACAAGCAACACGAATTGTCATTGCACACCGATTAAGTACTGTTAGAAATGCAGATCGTATTTATGTATTAGACAAAGGAACGATTGTAGAATCAGGCTCTTATGAAGAATTAATGGAGCAAAACGGAATATTTTCAAGTTTAGCCAAACGACAAATAGCATAGAAACCATAGCATAGGATGAATGAAAAAGAAAAGTACGCTTATATAGAAGGATTTGTCAAAAGTAAAAGTGCTATTGATGAGCTACTACAATATGCGGAAAATAAATTTATCCCAAAAAAACACACACCAGTACCATTAGAAGATTCCTATATTGATACTTGGGAAAAATATTATCGAGAATCAAAAGAAATAGGCACCTTTGAAACGCTAAAAAAATATGTTGTCAAATTACAATTTCCTGTCCAAGAAGGAATTTCAAAGACGGAAGCGTATATCAATACAACACTAAAAGGCAAACCTAATACGAGTAATGCTGGTTTACTATTAAATGAACCATCACTAATAGAACTAGCTATTTACGAAAATAATATGATTGGTAAAGTACCAGTTATTACAGTGCCAAATGATGATGATTTCAACACAATTATTACCGCACTTACGCACAAAAATGAACCTCAAGAACTCCCCAAATCAATGGGTGCTTCATTTATCAACGGGATTATTAATTGGGATAGAATACACCGATTAAAAAGGAATTGGCTCACAGAAAACCCAATGGGAAATTGGAACGTACACTTTAAAGAACACATACTTCCAAAACCAAATTTATTTAAAGATAAATTAATGGTGTTAAGTACCAAACCGTACAGTGGTATTAAAAGTGAAACCATTGGAATTTCCGAAAGTGATTGGAAATCATCCTCTTTAATTATCAGGCGAGCGCATGAATGTGCACACTTATTTACATTACAATACTATGGCTGTATGGCCACTAATATGCACGATGAAATTATTGCAGACTATGCAGGGATTACCGAAGTATTAGGAACATTTAATAAAGAATGGTTTTTACAATTTATAGGTTTAGAACACTATCCAGCATATAGAAATGGAGGTCGTTTACAAAACTATCAAGGTGCTACGGAGCTTTCTAAAGAAGCTTTTGACGGACTCAAAACAATTGTAAAAGAAGTTGCAGATACAATTTTCAGTTTTGATGCTATTTTGGGAGTCATCACATCTCCTACGGATCAGTTACATAGAATCAAAAGTATCTGTGAAACAGATTTAATTACAATGGCTTCTTCTGAAGGAGTCGAGAAGCTCATAGAAAAATACAATTGCATAAAGATATCCCCGTATCATGATACTAAATAACGAGAAGATAGTAGGAGAAGTGAATGTCATTTTAGATCAAATTTCTAAAGTCATGCAAGTGGAAAGAAGTACTTTTTTTCTGCTAAACAAAGAAACTGTAACTTTAGAAAGTTTGGTGGCACAAGGCGTTAAAAACATAATCATCACTGTTCCAGTAGGAAAAGGAATTGTAGGAACGATGTTTCAACAAAAAAAACCAATCATTGAAAATAACACTCAAAAAAGTACCATATTTGATAGATCGTATGACGAACAATTACATTTTACCACAAAATCTATCCTCTGTGTACCTGTTTTCAATGACAAAGGCGCACCAATTGGCGCACTGCAATGTTTAAATAAAAAAGAAGATCTTTTCACCGAAAAAGATATCAAAATACTCAACACTTTTGCCGCAGCAATTACACTGATCATAAAAAATAGTGAGTTATACTTAGCTAGTGAACATATCAAAAATAACTTTTCAACTTTGTTAGATGTTTTCAAAGCTGTTTCTTCAGAGCTAAACTTAAACAAGCTTATTCAGGTGATTATGAATAAGGCGGCTGAAATTACCAAATCAGATCGAAGTTCATTATTTCTTATGGATGAAGAAACAGGAGAGTTATGGACGGCGTTTGCAAAAGGACTTGAAAATCAAATTGTTAGGACAAGAAAAGGAATAGTTGCTGAAGTTGCTAGAACTAAGAAAGCACTCATTGTAAATGATCCATACAAGCATCCGCACTTCAATGCTGCTGTCGATAAAAAGACAAAATACGTTACGAAATCTATTTTAAGTGTTCCTGTGTTCAATTCCAAAAATGAAGTTTTAGGAGTCATTCAAGCGATCAATAAGTATGAAAATAACTTTAATGCAGACGATTTAGATATTCTAACCGGATTCGCGAGTCAAATTCGAATTGCGATCGAAAATGCAAAACTGTTCGATCAAATTCAAGGGATGAAAAATCATCTCAATATCCTAGTTCAAAATCTTGATAATGGTATTGTCACTGTGGATGAATCGCTTAAAATTAATACGGTGAATGATACATTTAACAAAATGTTTAACCTGAAAAAAGCGCAAGATTTAACCAATACACATATTGATGAATTAAAGAGTTCTTTACAACCATTATTTGCATATTGTCAGGAAACCATTCATACGGGTGAGAAAAATTATCAAGAAGAATTAAACATTAAAATTAGTTCTAAAGTATCTGTAACCGTTAACGTGAGCGTATTACCCATGCAAGATGCAAAAGGCAATGTTATTGGAGCTATTGCCGTTTTCAACGATATTTCCAAAGAAAAAAGAATCCAATCTAACCTAAGCAGATATATTCCACAACACTTAGTAAAACAGGTGATGAATCATGATAACTTATCTTTATTAAAAGGGAACTATTCTAAATGTAGCATTCTGTTTTCGGACATTCGAAATTTTACTACATTAACGGAGGAATTTGGCGCTATTCAAATTGTTGAATTGCTAAACAAGTATTTTGAAGCAATGATTACCTCGGTACATAAATACAATGGAATTTTAGACAAATATATTGGTGACGCTATCATGACCGTTTTTGGAGTGCCGTATGCAAATATTTCAGACGCTAAAAATGCGGTGAATTGTGCATTAGATATGTTTACAATGTTATCCAATTTAAACACAGTAAACACAAAATTACCTACGCTAAATATTGGGATTGGGATCAGTACTGGAAATGTAGTTTCTGGAAATATTGGATCAGAAAAACGCTTTGAATATACGGTTATTGGTGATTCTGTAAATTTAGCTGCACGATTGGAAAGTGCCACAAAAACCTACAATGTAAATTTACTAATTTGTGAAGAAACCTATAACGAAGTCAAAGATGACTTTCATTGCAGAGAAATTGATACCTTACTCGTAAAAGGGAAAAATATTCCTGTAAAAGTATTTACGGTACTTAGTGATAAAAAGGAGCAGCTTAGCAAAGTACAACTTGATTTTAACTCAAAATATTCAGAAGGATTAGTTCATTTCAAAAATGATGAATATCAAAAAGCGATGGACAGTTTTAAAGAAGCAAAACAATTAATTCCAACTGATGGTCCTACACAAGTTTTTATTGAAAGATGTACCAACAACTTTGAAATACGGATTTAATCCATTTCTTTTAAAGTAGTCTTCACATGTTGCTGGACTATTTTTAATTGTTCTTCCAATTGTGTATAAATCATGATTTTAAACTCTCTGCTAGATTCTAATTGCCATAAATAGCTGTAAATTTTTTTCTTGTCTAGTTCAGAGATTTCAATAGGTTGTTTGATCTCTATAAGTTCACCTTTATCATTAAATTCCATATACTTTGCAAGCACATTATTTATAGGAAAAAAATAGTTTTTATAGGCTTGTACAGCTTCATTTTGTTCCTCTATTTTTGTGAGCACATCAAAATAATAATTATAATAATACGTAATTCTCACACGGAGTAAATCATCTTTTATAATATCTAGTCCTTTGGAGGCCAATCCTTCATATCCAGTTTTATTAGGAGTAAAACTAAAATCAGCAAAAACATTATTATAATACTCTTGAATGGAATCTTGATTTACAGGTTTATTGTCAATCAAATCTCTTAAAAAAGAACAGGATTTCTTTGCAAAAATATTTCCTGCTTTGTTGTTTTCTATTGTAATAACATCATTATTAATAGCACTTACTACTGCTTTCAAAATTTCTCTTTCGGCATTGTAATCTCTCCTATCTTGACTCCAATTGCTAAGTGCGAAAGCAGAAACAACAGCTATAAACATAGACAGCGTTTCAAAAAAATACTTTCTCCAGTCAAATGTAAACTTCTTTTTTCCCATATAAAAAGCATTTTTATCAGTCTTTTTGGCGTTTTTATCCTTTATGTAAAAAGTACCTTTACGCAACACTCAATATAAAGAATATAAAACAAATATCATGGAATTAACAAAAGAACAAAAATTATTTCAAACCATTGTTCAAAAAGCGTGGGAAGATAATGACTTTAAACAAGAATTGATAGCAAATCCATTAGATGCAATTGAAAGTTTAACTGGAGTGCGTCTAAATTTACCTCAAGGTAAAACCATTGTTGTTCTCGATCAAACAGATGATTCTGTTGTATATATTAATATTCCTGTACAACCAAACATGGAAGATGTGGAATTAACGGAAGAACAATTAGAAATTATTGCCGGTGGTGGAAATCCAACGCCTCCAGTAATAATTAATACGAATCCACTTGAAGGAACAGGTGGTTAATCAACAATAATAAATGACCGTTTTAAATAAATATTTTATAATAAAAAAAGAGAAGTATCCTATGATAAGAATGCTTCTCTTTTTTTTCCTGTGCTTTCATTTTAGTGATGGTCAGACCAATCAGAAAGAAGTTGCCGATAGTTTATTAAAAGTTGGAAATACGTTCATAAAAAATGGAGTTTATGAAGAGGCTCTTCTCCATACTAAAAAGAGTCTAGTTATCTATGAAGAATTAGAGGACAATAAATCTATTGGAAACACTTACAATCAAATCGCTACCATTTATTATTACCAGGGTGAATTTTCTATCGCGCTAGAATACTTCGAAAAAAGCGCCGTTTTTTTTAAAAAAATAGATTATTTAAAAGGTGTAGCTTCTTCTTTAAACAATAAAGGAGCTATTTATTATTATTTAGGAGATTATCCAAAAGCATTAGAACATTACAAAAAAGCAAATGCTTTGTATGAAAAATCTAATGATGAAATCCAAATTGCAATTACAACACAAAATATTGGCGGTATCTACTTAGAACTAAATGATTTAAAAAACGCTAAGAAGCATTTTCAAACTGCCCAAAATGTATATCAGAAAACCACAAAAACTAAAGCACTTTCACAAGTACTAAATAGTATTGGTGATGTATATATGAAAGAAAAAAATTATGATATTGCTTTAGAAAATTTTGAAACTTCCTTAAAACTTGCGACAGAGAATAATGATAAACAAGTGCAAACTGAGGTGCTTTTCAACTTGGGAAAATTATACGAAGCAAAAAATAAGTATACTGAATCGGTGACGTTTTACAACCAATCGCTCACAATATCAAAAGAAATCAAGAGTAATCTTTACGAAGGTTCATCTCTTATTGCATTGGGAGCCATCCAATTAAAACTCAATAAAAAAAATCTAGCCATAAAAAATTGTAAACGAGGCTTAGAAATAGCTGAAAAATTAAATGTAATTTCCATTCAAGAAGAAGCATGCAAATGCTTGTACGATTCTTATAAATCTCTAAATCAAACAGGAAAAGCATTATGGTATAACGAGCAAATGCATTTGCTCAAAGACAGTTTGAATTTAAAGCAAACCACTGACAAACTACTAAATATGGAGTTTGAAAAGGAAATGATTTTAGACAGTATTGCGAATGTTGAAAAAGAACGTAAAGCCGAGTTGGCACATCAAGAAATTGTTGACAGAAAAGAAAAGCAACGAAATATCTTTCTCATTTTAGGCTGTTTTGCACTCATCATTGCTGGAGGGATTTTTAGCAGGTTAAATTTTGTCAAAAAATCAAAAGCAACTTTGCAAATCGAAAAAGATCGTTCAGAGCATTTATTACTGAATATCCTACCAGAAGAAATTGCCGAAGAACTAAAAGAAAAAGGCTTTGTAGACGCGCAAGATTTTGAAACGGCTTCCATATTATTCACAGATTTTAAATCCTTTACAGAAACAGCTTCACTATTAACACCACAAGAGTTAGTGGAAGAAATCAATGTATGCTTTAAAGCATTCGATCATATCATTGAAGGGTATGGTGTTGAAAAAATAAAGACAATTGGTGATGCGTATATGGCAGCAGGTGGTTTGCCTAAACCAGATGCAAACGCAGTTAAAAACACCATTTTAGCGGCTATTGATATGCAGGCTTTTGTGATGAAAAGAAAACGTGAAAACGATATACAAAGTAAACCTGCTTTTGAAATGCGAGTTGGAATACATGTAGGACCTATTGTTGCAGGAATTGTAGGCGTTAAAAAGTTTCAATACGATATTTGGGGTGACACCGTTAACACCGCAAGTCGTATGGAGAGCAATAGTGTGGTTGGAAAAGTAAACATAAGTCAAGATACGTATCTACTAGTCAAAGACGAAAAAGACTTCGTTTTTGAATACCGTGGAAAAATTACGGCAAAAGGAAAAGGTGAACTTGAAATGTACTTTGTGACACTTAAGTCGCAAGTTTCTAGCAAAACGGTATCCATCTAGCATCAGTAAAAGTTGAATACATACCATTTATTCAGCGAACTATCCAAAAATATAAGCAAGCATCAACTTATGAAGTTATCTAAATAGTGGGCAATAAGTTGCAAAACCTACAATATAACTCTTAAAAACTTCCATATAATGATATAAAATACACAAAAAACAGTTTTCTCAGTTTTAATGGCATTTTTATCATCTATCTAAAAAATATCTTTACACCATAGTTAATAAGAAAACATATAATAACTGAATTATGGAATTGACGAACGAACAGAAAAAATCTCAAGAATTATTACAGAAGGTAATATACAGAGCATGGGAAGACGAAGCTTTCAAGCAAGAGTTATTAGTGAATCCTATAGAAGCTATCAAAAAAGCAACAGGCGAAACGGTATATCTTCCAAAGGATAAAACATTAATAGTAAGAGATCAAACCAATGAGTCTACAATCTATATCAACATTCCTGCTGAGTCAAATATGGAAGATATAGAACTCAATGAAGAGCAATTAGAATTTATAGCTGGAGGAGGTGCTTGGCCAACAACTGTATTGCCAACATTGCCAACAAATTCAAGTAAAGACGGATATCAGTAATCAACATATCATTATTTTAAATCTAAAAAATAATAACCATGAAATTAACACAAGAAGAGGAGTTGTATCAAAAAGTTGTACAAAAAGCATGGGAGGATGCTGAGTTCAAAACCGAATTAATAGCCAATCCTTTGAAAGCTATTGAAAACTTATCAAGAATAAAATTAAATATTCCAAGTGGGATGACAATTGTTGTAAATGATCAAACAGATGCTTCTAAAGTATACATTAATATTCCTGTGAAACAGAGAATGGATGATGTGGAATTAAATGAAGATCAATTAGAAGCAGTTGCGGGTGGTGAAGGATTAATTTATGACATCATTAAATTACCTCCATTTTTCCCAGGAGGATGTTTTCCAATCGATGAAATAAAACTTTAACATAAATATGTAAACATTATTAATTAAACTTTAAAACAATAAAATTATGGAATTATCACAAGAACAAAACTTGAATTCTCAAGTTGTACAAAAAGCATGGAAAGATGCAGAGTTTAAAAAAAACTTATTAGCTAACCCAGTAGCAACAATTGAAAATTTCACAGGTCATAAAATTAGTTTGCCAGAAGGTCAAGAACTAGTAGTGGTTGACCAAAGCGCCAGCTCTAAAGTTTATTTTAACATACCAAGAGAAGTAGATGTTAATGACTTAGAATTGACCGAAGCAGAGCTAGAAGCAGTTTCTGGTGGAATCTTGCCAATGATTGCTTATGGTATTTGTGTTGGAATTGCAATTTATGCAGCAACTCATCAATAAAAAAAATTAATACTAAATATAAAAACATAGAACCATGAATTATTCAAAAGAACAAGAAGCAAAAGGCACAGAATTAGTAAAAACTCTAATAGAAAAGGCATGGGAGAGTGCTAGTTTCAAAGAGCAATTAATGCGCAACCCTGAAGCTACAATAGCTGAAGTGACAGGAAAAGGATCACCGAATACTGATAAAAAGATCGTAGTGGTAGACCAAACAGATGCGTCTGTTATTTACATAAATATTCCAGCAAGGGTTGATGTGAGTGAATTAGAATTGACTGAGGAACAATTAGAGCAAGTAGCTGGAGGAATTCTTCCTTATATTATAGGAGCTGCAATTGGTTATGGTGTATGCTGGTTAGCAGATAATTATGCACACTAGAAGATTACTTCAATTATTATAAAATACACAACAACTAACATTATTAAACAATAAAATTATGGAATTAACACAAGAACAAAACTTGAATTCTCAAGTTGTACAAAAAGCATGGAAAGATGCAGAGTTTAAAAAAAACTTATTAGCTAACCCAGTAGCAACAATTGAAAATTTCACAGGTCATAAAATTAGTTTGCCAGAAGGTCAAGAACTAGTAGTGGTTGACCAAAGCGCCAGCTCTAAAGTTTATTTTAACATACCAAGAGAAGTAGATGTTAATGACTTAGAATTGACCGAAGCAGAGCTAGAAGCAGTTTCTGGTGGAATCTTGCCAATGATTGCTTATGGTATTTGTGTTGGAATTGCAATTTATGCAGCAACTCATCAATAAAAAAAATTAATACTAAATATAAAAACATAGAACCATGAATTATTCAAAAGAACAAGAAGCAAAAGGCACAGAATTAGTAAAAACTCTAATAGAAAAGGCATGGGAGAGTGCTAGTTTCAAAGAGCAATTAATGCGCAACCCTGAAGCTACAATAGCTGAAGTGACAGGAAAAGGATCACCGAATACTGATAAAAAGATCGTAGTGGTAGACCAAACAGATGCGTCTGTTATTTACATAAATATTCCAGCAAGGGTTGATGTGAGTGAATTAGAATTGACTGAGGAACAATTAGAGCAAGTAGCTGGAGGAATTCTTCCTTATATTATAGGAGCTGCAATTGGTTATGGTGTATGCTGGTTAGCAGATAATTATGCACACTAGAAGATTACTTCAATTATTATAAAATGCTTTACAACTAAAATTATCAAACAATTAACAAAATTGTTTAATTGTTTGATAATTTTTTTAAATATGATATAGTTATGAAAAAAAATAATCTCAGGCCAGCTGCAACAATAATAGCAGTTATTTTAGGTGTAATAATTTTTAAGCATTTTAACTTTAGTACATTTACGTTTGAAAAGCCTTGGTTAGATGTTATATATATTATAGCTTTTATCTGTATTATATTTTTTCTATTTAAAGACAAAATGAATAAATCGAGTAGGTAGACACGTGGTTGCAAATTAGTAGACTCTACAAGAGTTCATTTAAGGAAGTTACAGTTTACTGTTCATAATTAACTGCATAAAATTTGCAGATATCTTTTAACACTTATAACGATTAATAATCCGATGAATATTTTAACTATACCCTATTTTGCAGGCGGGCTCTCTCACTTAATTCCGTTGTATGTTTTGCATCATAAATATTTAAAAAATAATGTTGATGTAAGAAATCAGTTTTTGGTGAACAATAACGTGCAAAATTCTCTTAAAATGTTAAGCATAGATTGTGTGCCAATGGATTATTTTGGGAAAGAAGCAAAGGAACTAGCCTTAACAAATGATTATTCAAAAATAGGAGAGTACATACTAGAAAAAGAGCAAGAAGCTTATGAAAAGGTGAAGCCAAAACTGGTTATAGAAGATAATGCTTTTACGTCTCCACTCATTGCAGAAAAAAATAACATTCCTAGAATTTCAATTCAGCGTACGGGGATTTTTAGATCTATTGATAAGCGTTATAGAAATACCAACCATGTACATTCTTTACAAAAAGGTGGTATTATTAAGAAGGCTGACATTCATTCAAATCTGAACAATTCAGAGTCATCTATATTAGATGATTCTAATTTGGATTTTTCTAAACAATACGCAACCCCAAAAGCAAAGATTATTCCTGGAATACCATCTATTGAATGTTTGCCAGATGACATTGAAAATAGAGATTCCTATTTCTATTCTGGACCGCTAATTGTTATGGATAAACCTTCAAGGAATCTTTCAGAAAGATTGAGCAAGTTCTTAAGCAATAACAAAAAAAAACCAGTTGTTTTCATTACCACCGGAACAGTAGATAAAACGCTTATAGAAAGCTTTATTGAATTCTTTGTAAAACGGGACTATGCAGTTATAACGACTTGTAATTGCGAAACAAAAGAGAAGTATGAGCAAGTGGTCTTCTATAATAAATTACTCCCATTACATTATATCTGTAGTATTTCAAATTTAGTGATTCATCAATGTGGTTCAGGAATGTATCATTATCCAATAATGAACAGAGTACCTTCCCTAACGATAAGCACTCAATGTTATGATCGGGAAGATATAGCACTAAAATTACAAGAACTAGGTGTTTCAGGTCATATTCCACATCCAGATGATAATGCTAACTATTGGGATATTTTCATTGAAATGGTTGAAAAATTTGAAAAAAACACACTGGTTGATTTTTACACGATGGACAAGCTACGCACTGAAATAGATGAAACAATGTCAAGTTTTCAAATGGACAAAGTTATTCAATATGCGTTGGCATAATTAAATTAACAAGTAAGATTCAGTTTCAACCTCACATTACGGGAGGCTAATCATAAGAACTAAAACAAAACCAATATTATGAATATTTTAACTGTTCCCTATATAGCTGGTGGAATCTCACACTTGATTCCTTTGTATGTTTTACAACAAAAATATTTAAGGAGTAACTTCACAATTAAAAATCATTTTTTAGTTAATAGCTCCTCACAAAGATTTCTTACGCTAAAGGGCGTCAGTTGTGTTCCAATAGATTATGTTTTTGGAGAAGACCTAATTAAATCTAAAGATTTGTCCAAGATAAATGAGTGTGTGATTGAAATGGAAAAAAAAGCTTATGAAATAGTTAAGCCCTCATTGATTATTGAAGACACTGCATGTTTTACCCCATTAATTTCTGAAAAAAATAATATACCAAGAATTTCAATTCAACGAACTGGGATTTTTAGATCTATCGATAAACGCTATAGGAATGACAATCATCTTCACTCTTTTCAGAAAGGTAGAAACTTTGATAAGACTGTAGGATTCTCAAATTTGTATAATTCTGAGGTGTCTATGTTTAATGAAAGTGATTTGAATTTTTTAGAACGCTACATAAAACCTAAAGCAAAAATTATCCCTGGAATACCATCCATAGAATGTTTACCAGAAGATATAGAAAATAAAGACTCGTATTTTTATTCTGGACCACTTCTTATCAAGGACAAACCTTCAAAAGAACTTTCTAAAAGATTGGATGAATTTTTAAGCTTTAATAAACAAAAACCTATTGTTTTTATTACAACAGGAACAATAGATGGAACATCAATTGAAGATTTTATAGAGTTTTTTGTAAAACGTAACTATGCAGTAATTACTACATCTAACAGTGAAATAAATGAGAAGTATAAGCAAAAAGTATTTTATAATAAATTACTACCTCTTCACTTTATATGTGGAATTTCAAATTTAGTGATTCATCAATGCAGTGCAGGAATATATCATTATCCAATAATGAACAGAGTACCTTTCTTAACAATTGGCACTAAATGCTACGATAGAGAGGACATTGCATTAAGATTACAAGAGCTAGGTGTTTCGGGTCATATTCCTCATCCAGATGATAATGCTAACTATTGGGATATTTTTATTGAAATGGTTGAAAAATTTAAAAAAAACACACTGACTGATTTTTACACGATGGATAAACTACGCACTGAAATAGATGAAACAATGGCAAATTTTCAAATGGAAAAAGTTATTCAATATGCCTTGTCATAAAACTTGCTTAAATATGAAAATTTTTCTTTGAATTATCTCAAAATGCTAGTACAGATAAAGTAAAACATCACGGGAATCACTTTTCTTTCCCTATCTGTTTTACAAAACTCACACAAAACAACTCAAGCCTAGTATAACATTAAGACAGTTTGATAAATAATTAGTACGAGTATTCATGAAAATAGGACCAAAGGCTAACGTTTACTAAACGTTAGCCTTTTTTTACAAATCTCCATGAATGTCTGATTTTAGTAGAATAAATGTTACATATTAATATGACAGATTAAAAAAAATTAGTCTATTTTAAAATATTAATTTATATTGTTGATCGTAAAAACAGCAAACATTCCGATTATGAAAATTCTAAAAAAAATAGCACTCGCTCTTATAACCTTAGTATTCCTGTATTCATTTACGGCTCCCGACGAAGCACATGTGGGAAAGTGGAAAGGAAAAGACAAAGGTGACATTGGCTTTTTAACCTTAACAAGTGATGGATATGCTACCTTTGAATTCAATGGGCAAACCATGGGAGGAAAGTCGTATGATCATCAAGGTGTAAAAGCAGCAATGAAATATACAGTAAACAACGGAACATCACCAGCAGCGATCGATTTTATTATTATGGACTTAAAAGCGGATGCCGAATTAGGACGTTTGAAAGGGATCATTAATATGAAATCTAGAAACGAAATGCAAATGGCGATTACATTTGGCGGTGGCGCAGGCAGACCTACAGATTTCACTGTTGATGCGATTGTATTTGATCGTGTGAAATAAAAGAAATACGAATTTGTATATAGTAAATCCTCATCACTAAATTGATGGGGATTTTTTGTTACTGTCTAATAGAAGTTCGGTATGATTTTATAAATTTCATCTTCAAAGCTTCAAGATTCCTGCCTTCGCAGGAATGACAAAAGTTAGAATTTTTCAAAAACGCCCAATCCAAAGAGTGCAAAATCGTACTTTACAGGATCGTTCGGATCGAGTTTTCGTAAAGCCGTATCCAATTCTAACAAGGCTTTTCCATCGTTTTGTTTGCGTTTGAGAATACCTAATTTTCGCGCTACATTTCCCGAATGCACATCTAGTGGACAAGATAATTGCGAAGGTGAAATACCTGTCCAAATTCCGAAATCTACACCAGTATTATCATTGCGAACCATCCAACGGAGAAACATGTTAATGCGTTTGGCGGCGCTTCCTTTATTCGGATCAGAAACATGTTTTCGAGTTCTTTCAGGATGTGGAATGCTAAAAAAAAGTGCTTTAAACTTAGAAAT
This sequence comes from uncultured Kordia sp., assembly GCA_964351775.1. Classification (GTDB taxonomy): domain Bacteria; phylum Bacteroidota; class Bacteroidia; order Flavobacteriales; family Flavobacteriaceae; genus Kordia. Next base: position 22,211 of record CAYGPQ010000012.1, read on the forward strand.
ATTCTCTTGCAATCGTTTGTCTTTAGTAGTTGAAAAAGCCGCTTCCAATCCGCCGTGATGTTCGTAAATATTTTTTAAAGCTTTAATAAAAAATATAAAATCAGTTCCGTTAAACGTACGATGCACAAATGATTCTAAGGATTCCAAGTCATCTTCTGTATGATTCATTACAAAATCATACGGTGAATTCCCTAGTAAATCCATCATTTTTTTGGCATTATTGTTGATCATTTTTCTGTTTCCCCACGCAATGGTAGCTGTTAAGAATGCAGCGATTTCGATGTCTTCTTTACGTTCAAATTGATACGGAATTTGAATAGGATCACTCTCCACAAATTTGGGCTGATTGTATTCAATAACTTTTCCGTCGAGAAAGGATTTTAATTCGGATAAATTCATAAGATTTTGAAGTCTGAAGCAAAAATAATTATTATTTTAAGGAACTATCTAATTTCAGCTATATGTTTATAAATTACTCAAATTCTTTTTTTTGGTTACTATTATTGTGTATTTCTACAAGTTATGCACAAACACTAGAAGGTTTTGTATATGATAAAAAAACAAAAGAACCATTATATGGTGTTTCTGTATATTTTGATGGCACTACGAATGGAACTGCTACCAATACAGATGGGAGGTTTCGTATTAGCTACAAAGCCTCTACAAAATCGGCTTTAGTCTTTAGTTATTTGGGCTATGAAAAAAGACTATTAGACGTCCAAAAATTAGATAATAGTGTAATTATTTATCTAGTAGCCAAACCACAAGCGCTAGGAACCGTATATCTCGAAAATGATCCGTGGACTCACAAAAAGAAAATGGACATTTTTAAGCGAGAATTTATAGGAAAAACGGTTTCCCTAACTGATTGTAGAATAGTAAACCAAGATGATATAAAATTAGTCTACAATCCGACAACGAAAATACTAAGTGCGTATGCTTCCAAACCTATTATCATCAAAAATAAATACTTAGGATATATAGTTTCGTATACGATGGAAGAATTTGAAGCACAATTGCACATTCCACCATCTGGTTTGATATTAACCCGAAGTGTATATGTGGAAGGTACTAGTTTTTATACAGAAATAAACAAGAATACTAGAAGGAAACATCAAAAAAATAGAGCTAGAGAATACGATCAATCGGTATTATATTTTATGCGTTCGTTGTCAAAAAAACAGTTGACGGAAAACGGTTTTCAAATTTTCCACAAAGGATTTATTGTGACACCGTACAAATATTTTGAAATTACGCCAATAGGCGATGACACAAAAGTAAATTTTACCACAGATGAAGTAGTTATTGTGTATGATCGCTTCTATAAATCGTTTCTAACAATTAAAGATGACAACAAAGAATTCATCATTAACAAGTTTGGAAACTATGCACCTCCAAAAAAAATCTTCTTTGGAGGTGTTTTAGGTGACAAACGTATTGGGAATACGTTGCCGTTGGATTATAGTTTGTGAAGCTACTCAAACGTAACTTCCGTTGCTGTGCGTTCTATCTGATCTCCGTTTTCAAAAGTAATAATAAATGTAAAATTTACGGTAGTTGCAGAAGGAATTGGCGTGTTGAATTTTAATGTATATTCATTACTAATTTTTGCACCATAATTTAATGCTGGTAAAATATCACTTAGTGGAAACTCTTCATCAGTGAATGCATATATAACAACAACATGCTCATTGAGTAGTTCTCCTGCGGCAATTCCAAATAATGGAACATCAGCTTTCACTTCAACGCCTGTAACACTTTTAATAACGGTGTAATTTTCACCACATGAAGTAGCGTTTGCGGTGTTCATAAACCCTGATTTTTTGTTTAAGACTGAAGCCATTTGGATGTCATAATCAGGACGAACGATCAAGCTAAAATTTTCATTTGCAACTGAAGCGCTGTCATCATCGGCAGTATCTTTCGCTGTAAGTTCTAATGTTGTAATGAATACATTAAAATCGTCCTCGCAACATGCGTACAAGCATAGTTGAGCAATGGTAACAAACGCAATAATTTTGTAAATTTTGGTTTTCATAGGAATCTTTTTTTGGTAGATGTCACAAGTGTAAACAGGTTGCGTTTGGTAGTAGTTAAATAATGTTAAATGTTGAATTAAAAATAATTTCAGAGCAATTTTTGATAGCGCAGGGAAGTTTATCGAAGCAGAAAATTATATCGAAAATTATCCGAATGGACGTTTTTCAATTTTTCAATTCCTTTAAGAAACAATATTCCCATCACGCATCACAATCTTCCGATCTGCCATATCCGCCAATTCCTTGTTATGTGTGACGATGACAAAGGTTTGTCCAAATTCTTCACGAAGTTTAAAAAATAAATTATGTAAATTTTCTGCCGACTCTGAATCTAAATTTCCACTGGGTTCATCGGCAAAAATAATCGCAGGATTGTTCATCAAAGCTCTCGCGACGGCAACACGTTGTTGTTCGCCACCCGAAAGTTCATTGGGTTTATGCTCGTAACGACTCGATAATCCTAAAAAATCTAACAATTCTTTGGCTCTTTTTTCAGCGTCGGATTTAGCTGTACCTTTTATAAGTGCCGGAATGCACACATTCTCAACAGCTGTAAACTCAGGAAGCAATTGATGAAACTGAAAGATGAATCCGATGTGATGATTTCGAAACTTAGCCAATTCCTTTTCGGAAAGTGTTTCGGTTTTTATATCATTGATAATTAACGAACTATCCGTTTTTGGAGACATTTTATCTAAAGTGCCTAATATTTGAAGTAAGGTAGTTTTTCCAGCACCTGAAGCGCCAATAATGGAAACAATTTCCCCTTTTTTAATGGTCAAATCAATTCCTTTCAAAACCTCTAAATCTCCGTAAAACTTGTGTATATTTTTGGCTGTAATCATGGATTATCTATAATAAAGTTCCAATTTACTACATAAAGCGGTCACGTACAATTATGAATTGATATTGTTTCTTTTTTTATTTCTCAACAATTGTTTTACGTCGTTATAATCAATAAAATACTGCAATCGCAATGAAAATGTATGTTGTATAGGTTGCTCAAATAAGGTATTCAACGCTGAAAAATAAGCTTCTTCCGAAGCATTATCAGAATTAAACAATTGATTTCTATACAAAGCAGTTAAGAAACTTCCTGGCGCAAACTGCCATGAATAACTCAAATCTAAATTCCAGGTGCTAAAATTGATATTAGGATTATTTTCTAAATCACCAACTACATAGCCCGAAGTACGATCTAAACGTCCGTTTTCTAGTAACGTAAACAAATCGTTCTCGTAGGTTACGGTGGACCAATAATTTCTAAAGGTTAATCCTAAGGAATGGAATGGATTAAAATTATAATTTGCATTCAACCGATTAACTAAAGTCTTACGTTCTCGCTGACCAAAAATAATATCATTGCCAACTGTGGTGGCATATCCACGATCTTTATAAGACATATCTCCGTCAAACGAAAACGAAATAATACATTTATCACTTATCTGAACTCTAGGGCTAATTCCAAACCAAAAAGAATTGGAATCTCTGCCTTTTTCAAAAAACGTTGCGCCACCAATATTGGCATCAATAGCAAACGTATTATTGTAATTGGTAGAAACCCAAACATTACTATTGATTCTATTTTCAGAGATAAAAAATCGCCCTTCTTGTCGCGGTTCAAAATAATCAAACTGCTTTCCAAATTGATAATTGATATTTCCACCAAAATTATGAAGTGTTTTGGTTTGTGCATTAAAATTAACGCCTCCATTTCCGCCAGTATAGGTGCTCGGATTTGCCAAACGTCTGTAATTGACATACGTTCCGATGAAATAGTTATTTAATTTCTCTGTGGGTTTAAAAGTTCGGTAGGTAACATCAATTCCGAAATTATTGAAATTGTTTCGAAACTGTAAACCTAAATCGTTAATGTTGTATTTGTCATCTGCATAACTGTGATCAAAACTGTATCGGTAATTTCCATGTACTTTTCGCGCCACAAAGAAAGAACTATATCCCGTTGTTGTGCCATCTAAAGTACTGACATTACTCATTTTTATTTGCCCTTCAACATTATATGTATTTCTTTTATTTGTGATATCTGCCAAAACACCAGTCACATTTGCGTCTCTAAAATCACCTTCACGCATGACATTCGTATTGATTAAACTCACAGAAGAATTTCCATTAAACTGCTGATCTAACACAATAATATTATAATTCGCCAAAGGTTCTACCACTTCATCTCTAAACTCACCAGTTTCAGTATCGCGAATAGAAGCATTTGTTTTTTCGGTAACGGCATTAAAAACACCAATTCCGAGTCCTTTTTTGGTACGACCAGAAACTTTTGCGGCATTAATTACTTTGACTGTATTTGGATATTTTACCAATTCTTCCGTATCAGAAAGAGTTACGCTGCCGCTTGGTGCACTTCCAACTCTACGTGAGAAGAATAAATTTCCTTTATTAAATAAATCGACACCTTCGGTAAAAAATTGACGTTGCTCTGAAAACGTTTGTTCAAATGGACCTATATTCAATACTAAATTGTCAAATCCAGCTTGACTGAAATCAGGAATTAAGGTCATATCCAATGTGAAATTTTCCGTAATTCCATACTTTACATCGAGTCCTAATTTGAAATCAGTTTCACTTTGTCCATCGAAAGAACTTGCAAGTCCCGTTGTAAACGGATAAAAAGTCAAACGTGTTGGTGGTTCAATATTTGTAAGTCCTGTCAATTCACCATGATACAAACCAATATTTCCTTTCGTTACATCAATTGGACTCCACGTATATTGTGAACGATCTCTTCTAAAATGTCTGTGAAATTGAAGTCCCCAAGTTTGTACCTCTCTATTTGAAAAACGAAGGGTTCTATATGGAATTTTCATCTCCAATGACCAGCCATCATCATTAATTTGTACGGCGCTATCCCAAACAGCATTCCAACCAAAATCTTCTCCAATACTAGGATTTGCGATGGCATCTGCTTGCGTTCCAGAACTAAATACAAAAAATTGTGTATCATTTTGGGCGTCATTATTTGGGTTCAAAACCAAGGCAAAAAAGTCCGATTGTCCAAAATTATCTCTACTTGTAAACTGACGCATGATTTTTTCAGGATCATCATACAGATAAGCTGCAATATAAATGGCAGTATCGTCATAGGTCATTTTTACGACGGTTTTATTTGCTTCTGTATCAGTAACACCTACATCGGGTCTAAATTGTGTAAAACCAGTTGCTTCTTGGGCTGTTTTCCAAACGGCATCGTCTAAAATTCCGTCAATTTTTGGCGCTTCTGTAGTTCGGGTAATCGCTAGTTGCTTTTTGTCTTGCGCATTAGTGATAAAGCTCAATAGCAATACAAAGCTTAGGGTGAGTGTGATTCGCATTAGTCGTTTTTTGATGAGGATTACTAAAAAGATTCAAAAAAAATGAAACTGTTACAGTAATGCAAACAAAACTAGGATGCTCACGTGTGTTTTTATCCTAAAAAAAAGTTAAATGTTCCTTAAATTTTTTAATAGAACCCTTCGTTATTGCATATTTGATTGAACTTTTTTTAAGTATCTTTAACGACTATGAAAACGAAATAAGAAAAAATGCCATACAAAAGATTAGAAGAATACAATATTGAAGTTACCAACGAAGTAAAAGATCGCTACAAAGCTATTATTGAAGAACTTGGCGAAAATATAGAACGGGAAGGTTTGGTAAAAACGCCAGAACGCGCCGCAAAAGCCATGCAGTTTTTAACGCAAGGATATGAAATGGATGCTGCCGAAATTTTGAAAGGAGCGATGTTTGCCGAAGATTACAACGAAATGGTCATTGTAAAAGATATAGAACTGTATTCATTGTGCGAACACCATATTTTACCATTCTTTGGGAAAGCACATATTGCGTATATTCCAAACGGACATATTGTAGGATTGAGCAAAATACCACGTATTGTGGATGTTTTTGCAAGAAGATTGCAAGTGCAAGAACGCTTAACGCACGATATTTTAGAATGTATCAATAACACGCTCAAACCCAAAGGTGTAGCGGTTGTCATTGAAGCGTCTCACATGTGTATGATGATGCGCGGCGTACAAAAACAAAACTCTGTCACCACAACTTCAGGATTTAGAGGTGCTTTTGAAAAAATTGAAACGCGGACGGAATTTTTAAAACTCATCAGTTCTAAACTATCCTAAAATTGTGAAGCTCTTAAAAGTCTATACATATATCTTTTTTACACTTTTCTTTTGGAGCGTTCCCGCGATTGGACAAAATACAGCAACGACTTGGAATGAATTTACAACGAATTTCGTAAAAGACTTTAAACGCTTGCACATTGCCGATTTACAGATTTATTATGTAGATAATTTAGAGTTAATTCAAAGTGAACGAAATGTAGCGAAACAAGAAAATATGTTTCTCACATACAAAGAAGCATTAGCTAAATTTGATCGTTCAAGTTTCACCAAAGATCAACAACTCGATTACGAATTGGTGTTGTACGAAATCAATTTGCATTTAAAACGTATTTCGCTTGAAAAAAAGTGGTTGACCATCAAACCCAAAACAATATCTACAGAAGGTTTGCAAAACGTTCCGATGGGAAAAGAATGGTATGCGTATTTCTTGAAAAAATGGGTAGATGCTGAGGTAACACCTGACGGATTGTTTCAATTTGGATTGTCTGAAATAGAACGCGCTAAAACGGCTATGAACGCGATTGAAAAAGCTTCTGGCTTGGACAGTTTGGAATATCAAAAACATATCAAAAAAGCGATTTTTTTTCACAACAATGTAGAAGCTATTCAACACAATTTTGAAATCTTCAAAAAGGAATTATTACCCAATTTAATTGGTGCATTTCCAAAAGTTGCCGAACTCCCAGATGTGTATATCGAACGCGGAACAAACAAAGCGTATGCGCAAGTTCCAGCGTATTATGCTGAACTCAGAAATACATTCTACTATAATTATTTTGACAAGCCTTTTAACAAGAGACAAGTAGCGTGGATTTATTTGCACGAAGCCATTCCGGGACATCATTATCAAATCAAGTTTGAAAATCAGTTAGAAAAATCGAACATCAAACAATTATTTTCATACAACGGCTATCGCGAAGGTTGGGCGGCGTATGTAGAAGAACTCGGAAACGAATTTGGCGCATATAAAACCAAATATGACGAACTCGGAAAGTGGGAATGGGACATCATTCGTTCGGTGCGTGTTGCGATGGATGTTGGCTTAAATTATTACGATTGGACTGACGAAAAAGCCTTGCAATTTTGGCAACAACACATCCAAGGACAAGATGACATTGCGCAACGCGAAATTGCCCGCATGAAACGCTGGCCAGCACAAGTGATTACCTATAAATACGGCGCGAATAAAATTCTGCAATGGAAAGTACACAAAGCAGCAAGTTTACCAAAAGGAACAGCATTTCCGTGGCTATGGTTTCATACCAAAATTTTGGAAAATGGTGCATTGCCGTTTAGTGTAATGGATAAGATGATTTTTGGGGATTAGACTCGTTCCCGAGGAGGCGGGAATTCCTTGGACGCACTTCGTTTTTGGACTGGTTAGATTATTAGACAATTAGATTTTTAGAACATGTCATACTTGGTTTGTGTTTTATGTTTGTAAACCAAATGATTATAAAATCAAAAATAATCTGTGTAACTTCGAGTGTTTTTATTTCATTAGTAAATGAAAAAAAATGTATCGAGAAGTAATATAAACTCTTAATTAATATACCTACGCTAGCGGTTTATAAATTATATTTTAGATCAAATCTTATTGTTTATTTTCCTCATAATAATCTAACACATGCTTAGGAATTTCCATTTTTTGCGGTAAACCTTCATCTGCAATTGGATATTCGGCAACTTGCTTCAAAGGAACTAAACCTGCCCAAACATCTAAATCGTAATCTTCTGGTTCGTCACCAACACCAACGTCTCTAATTTTAGCCGAAGCGGTTTCAATCGTCATTTCCACAACGAGTGTTCGTTCTAACTCTTCTTGGTGCATTGGTCTAATTCCGTCCCAACGACCTTTCATCATATGTTCCATAAAACAAAAAAGTGCGGCGTCTTTTTCTTTAGAGTCTTCTATTTTTTTAACGGAACCAAATAAGGTTGCAGAGCGATAATTTACAGAATGATGCAACCCAGAACGTGCTAAAACCAACGCATCTAAATGCATAATAGTCATACTCGTTTTTTTAGCTTCTATTAATGCTAACAACATTCTGTTGGCTTGAGAACCATGCAAATAAATTTTGTTGTCTTTTCTTCCGTAAGCCATTGGCAACGTAATTGCGCTGCCCTCATATACATAACTTACATACCCTATAAAACCAGCATCTATAATGGTGTTAATTGTTGAAACATCATACGTAGCTCTAATTTGTCCGCGCTTAACTCTGTTTAATTTCGATTTTGAATATTCTTGCATGCTTATAATTTTTTAGAGAACACAATATTTTCATATTCTTTTCCACTGACTATAAAATTTAGTTCCCCAACGTTTTTAAATTCATTTTTTTCATAGAATCTTATGGCTCTGTGGTTTTTTATGTAAACGGTAAGCCACATGGTATCTAATTGTAATGCTTTGGCTTTCTCTTCCACAAAAGTTAGCAACTGTTGTCCAATTTTTAACGGTATAAAATCATTTAGAATGTAGATTTTTTCCAATCGACAATTGTTTTCTGAAACAACACTTTCATGCAGTGCATTCAACACTAATTTTGCATAACCAACAGGCAATTCATCTGCATATATAATATAGAAAAGATTCTTAGGGTTTTGTATGTCTTGTCTCGTTTTGGAAACAGAAAAAGCTTCGTTTATATAGTTTGCCAAATCATTTTTATCATCAATAAAATGACCGTGAGATTCAGCGTATGTTATTCTTCCTAACAATGCTAAAATTGCTGTGTCTGCTTCAGTTGCGATTCTAATTTCTAACATATTATAAATATTTATGCTGGATGACTTCCATATGCCAAATATCATGACCTATGATAGTGAATGCAGCAGCTCTTGCAGACATAGCGCCTCCGTTAGAATTTCCTAGAAAAGTTAGATCGTCATCTGTTAAACTATTCAATATTGAAATTGAATTAGCACGATTTATGGTAAATTCACTCAATAAACTTTCTATTGACTTATTAGTAGCTCCAGATGGTTTAATGTATATATTTTGATCAAATCCAGCTAAGGCAGTTGTATCTCTTCTGGCAATTCTAAAGCATCGATACATAAAAATACGTTCTGTATCTATTAAGTGTTGTAATACTTCTTTGATGCTCCATTTTTCGGGTTGATACCGATGAGTTAATTTATCAGTAGGGATTGATGTAAAGAAATTGATCAAAGTATGTTTTCCAACTTCAAAGCCTTCTCTTAGCTTTGTTTCGTTAGCTAACTTATCGATATACCTTGCATAATAGTTATCAAATTCTGACGGTTTTAAATCTAATTTGGTCATATATACTGCTTTTATAGTCCAAAAATACTATATTTATGGACTGTTATAATCGTCCAGAATAAACATAATGAATAGTCCAGATGTTTCCATATAAAACCAGTATTCAGTTTGATAGAAAATGCAATCAGGCATTGTATTTACAATTATCAAATCAAATTATTCAATTGATTAAAAATCAAACTTTAGTACCTAATACTAAACTTCCAGGGAGTAGAACTTTAGCCGAACAGTTACAGGTTCATAGAAAAACAATCGTTGCTTGTTATGAAGAGTTATTACTACAAGGTTGGGTAGAAAGCATTCCTAAAAAAGGAACTTTTGTACATCGTAATTTGCCAGAACTACATCAGCAAAAATTAAATGATGTCGAAACTTATAATTTTAAAAAGACGACTGGATTTTCTTTTTATAAGAATTCTATTTTGCCTGAAAAGCCAGGAGATAAGATAGAAGATTTCATGTATTTGAACGATGGAGTTTCAGATGGAAGATTAACGCCACTTGATGATATTGCCAGAACTTATAGAAGAATTTCGGCTAAAAAAAATGTATTTAAACATTTGTCTTACGGTTCTACGTATGGAAATGATACGTTACGAGAAGTTTTAGTTGAGTATTTAAATGCTACTAGAGGTTTGCATATTACAAAAGAGAATGTGTTGATTACGCGCGGTAGTCAAATGGGCATTTGGTTGTCGGCGCAATTATTGTTTCAAAAAGACGATGTTGTTGTCGTTGGAAATACCAATTATGGATCTGCCGATTCCACCTTTTTAAATCAACATGCAAAGCTAGAACGCGTTTTGGTAGATGAAAACGGAATTGTAACTGAGGAAATTGAAAAGCTGTGTAAACAACAACAAATTAAAGCCGTATATGTAACTTCCCATCACCATCATCCAACAACAGTAACACTTTCAGCAAAAAGAAGAATTGACCTGTTGAACCTTGCGCAACAGTATAACTTTGCAATTATTGAAGATGATTACGACTACGATTTTAATTACAATCATGCGCCAATTTTACCTTTAGCTAGTCACGATACTAATGGAAACGTAATTTACATTGGTTCTGTCTGTAAAACGGTTGCTCCAGTTTTTAGAATTGGGTATTTAATTGCTTCAAAAGAATTTGTAGATGAAGCGTCTAAATTAAGAGGATTTATAGATAGGCAAGGAGATGCGCTATTAGAATTAACATTTGCTGATTTTATAAAATCAGGCGATTTAGATAGACATATTCGTAAAGTGATGAAAATTTACAAGCAACGACGCAATTTGTTTTGCAAACTTTTAAAAGATGAATTTGGTAGTTTTTTTGAATTTGAAATCCCAAAAGGAGGTATGGCAGTTTGGATAAAGTTGAATTCAAACTATTCTTGGTCTACCATTTCTGAAGTCGCACGAAAACATCACTTAGAAATTGGCGATTGGCAACGTTACGATCTTGATAAATTTGGGCACAATTGTATACGAATTGGTTTTGCATCTTACAGCGAAGAAGAAATTTATGAGCTGATACATAGATTTAAGAAAACTATTGATGAAATTAAAATAAAGAAAGTGAATTAATAATTTACTACGTTTGTAGCTATGAAATTTCCCAAATATATTGTTTTCATTTTTATATTGAGTTGCGTGATGAGCGTTGCACAAAACAAAGCAACACATACGTTTGTGAAATCAAAAGCGGTAGCTTCCGAAAATTATCAATCAATGACGTTTAATGGTATTTGGAGCTGGTTTTCTGACCCGAGAGCTGTTTATTTTGAAGGAAAGCACAAACGAACGTATGCTGGTTGGATAGACAATTACGGCGATGTGCATATTGGGTTTTATGATCATGAAACTAAGGAAATTCAGTCACAGATCATTTATGACAATTTAGAAATTGACGACCACGATAATCCAAGCATTCTTTTTGACGATTCAGGTCGATTGTTAGTTTTTTTCAACACACATTTACAAGACAAACGCCCACTCTTGATGCGAACTTCGCAACAACCTGAAGATATTTCCACATGGAACCCCGTTAAAGAATTGAATTTGAATGATAAAGAGAAATATTCAAAAGCACAAATTCTTCGTCATACGTATACAAATCCTGTTCGACTTTCTAAGGAAGACGGAAAACTCTATCTTTTTTGGCGCGGTATTGATATGAAACCTTCGTATTCCGTTTCTTCAGATAATGGTAAAACCTGGTCAAAAGGAAAAATATTCTTTCAGCCCAATGAATTTCAAACAATAAAAGTGCCGTATACAAAAGTGTATTCCGATGGAATTTCCAAGATCCATTTTGTGTTTACAGATGGTCATCCAGCTCAAGAAAAGAAGATTGGATTGTACTATATGTATTATGAAAATGGCAGTTTTTACAAAGCGAATGGTTCAAAAATAAAAGCGATCGGTCAATTACCAGTTTTACCCTCGGAAATGGATGTAATTTATGAATCCGATGCCATAAAATCATGGAATTGGGACATCGCGCAAGATGCAAGCGGACATCCGATTGTTACGTATGCAAAATTTCCAAATGATGAAACTCATATATATTCCTATGCAACATTTCATAACAATCAGTGGAAAAGTTACGATTTGGTGGATGCTGGTGGATGGTTTCCAGAAACGCGCAACGAAACTATAGAAGCTGCTCCGCATTATTCAGGTGGAATTGTCATCGATCATGAAAATCCAACAACTGTATATCTTTCGGTAAAGCGCAATGGTATTTTTGAAATTGAAGCATGGACAACGAAAAATCATGGAAAATCATGGAAAGTTAATAAAATCACAGAAAATTCTAGCAAAAATAATATACGGCCATTTGCTGTGCGAGGCGCGAAAAAAGGAAATCCATTGCAAGTCGTATGGTTGCAGAATACAAAATATATTTATTACGGACTCAATACGCGTGAAAAAACCATCGCACTCGATTTTAAAGATCGCTATCACACTTCCGTGAAGATGAATTTGTTGAAACCTGATTTAAAACTAGATTTGACAAAAAAAAATCTAATCAATCTATTACGTCAAGTTGCAGAACATCAATTGGAAAATCCGAAGCACAATTTAGCACAAACAGATTGGCGGTATGGCGTTGGATTTGCTGGAATTGAAGCTTTCGCTGAAATGACCAAAGAAGCACGTTATGAAAACGAATTGTTAAACATTAAACAATATCAAACGGAAGAAGATGAAGATGATGAAGAAATTGATTTCACTACGATCATTTGGTCGTATTCGGCGCAAAACAATCGAAATTATCTTCAAAAACTAGAAGAATTTAATATTGATGATTATAAGTATACAAACATAGGATTGGATTGCGCGACCATGATTCGCGCCATTCGAAATTTTGAAGAAAACATTCCAAACTTTGAAGCGTTTAAAGAAAAATGTAAGTTAATTTTTAAAACTGCCGTTATGGAAATGTTTTATTATGATGTATCTAAATTAACATTACAGGATAAAGCGTTCTTAATTTATGTGCTAGCAGAAGCAATGCGAAATGATTTAGTGGATCAAAAGCATAAAGATTTGGTCATACAATCTTGGAAAAGATTACAAGTGGAATTGCTTGAAAAAGGCACTATTTCTAAGTTAGATACCGCTACTAGCGGCGCTATTTTACTTGCAGGGAAAGAGGTTTTCCAAATTCTGAATTCTAAATTCTAAATTTTATTGCTAGTTTTTGATATTCGCAAATAGTGTATCAAAGAAACTATGGAGATCAACATCCAAATGCCTTCCAAAATTATAAACGGAACATATTTCAATAATATGGAAGCTGTGCATGCCATTCCTGCGCCAATCAAGTTGAGCAGAATGAAAGATAGGTCTTTGTTGGTCATTTTCCCCGTGACGCTTAAAAAATAGGCGAGTAGTATTTGAAATACGCCGATAAAACCGATCCAATCAATTAAATTCATCTATAAATATTTACCATGCTAAATATACACGCAATCTATGAATGTCATGAAAAATTCTTGGCATTTTTATTGCTTTATTTTGAACAAAACACAATCAAACTTCATGTCAACACATAAAAAGAATCATAAATATTTAAAACTACTACTTGGAGTTATTTTTGACTTACTTGGATACGCTTCCTACCTAATTCCTGGATTCGCAGAAACATCCGATATTATTTGGGCGCCACTTTCCGCTTGGCTCATGACCAAAATGTACAGAGGAACTTCGGGAAAAGTCGCTGCTGCTATTTCTTTTATTGAAGAAGCCTTACCGTTTACAGATTTTTTACCAACATTCACATTGATGTGGTTGTATACCTTCGTGATTCATCCTAAAAAGGAAGATTCTACTACAATTGATATTAGGTAATCTATAAATTTTATAGTAAAACCATATAATTTGTATAGTGTAACTAGTAACTTATTTATTTGATAATTAATATCTTATGTCATATTAATTTTAAAAAATAAAATGATGTTAAAGAATATTTTAAACGTAGCAGGCTCCAAAGTACTTACAAAGAAAAATCAAAAAACAATTCGCGGTGGCGATGGTAGTTTTGGTGAAGGTTTTGGTGGACCTTGTATCGATAGTAACGATTGTACAGCGACGAATACAATTCCATCGATTTGCTGTTCAGGAATTTGTATTTATACATGGAATTGGCGAAACGCTTGCTAAAATAGGAGCAAGTTGAATCATTTTTTAAGAAAGTGTAACTTCGAGTGTAGTTAAGGTGTAAAAAAACATGCTTTATTTCAAAAGTTTCTCGACTGCGCTCGAAATGACATTCGGAAATATTCCAACGCAGATATTACTTCATAATCCGCATGCGTTTGAGCATTTTCTTTTCAAATTCCCAGAAAAATTGAAATTGTCCAAAGAGCGTACCGAAAATGATGAGTAGTACTTGATATAATGGTAAAATGATAATGATTCTAATGAACCAATAGAGGAAACTACCCAAAAAACCTTCTGGAAATAGGTTAGGCGTGAAGCCAACGAGTTCCAGTATTGGGCGTGCAATTCGCACTGAGCTCGTTCCCGTAAGGGCAAAAACAATAAAAATAGTAATGATTTCCCAACGGTAATTGATGACCCATTTTCCTTCTAGTTTTTTAAAACACCAAAGAAAGAAACGAAGCATGATAAAAAAGAATACTCCTATACCAACGGCAAGGAGTATGTAATATAAAAGGTGGTTGTCTGAATTATTTATGAAGGCACTTATAACTTTGTTAGCAAGTATGTAGGCAGTATATAGTAAGCCTACAATTCCTAAAAAAGGAAAGATAAGTTGCCAGTTGTTTTTAATTTCCCAACGTTCTTTGAATGCGTTCATCTGTAAAATTTACGATTGCAAAGATACATAACTTCTGCTTTATAAACGAACAGGAAATGCAGCTAACTGCTGATTGTACTTTTGTTGAAAAAACACAAAGTAATAATACAGTTGGTAATTTACTTCATATCCATAATCAACATTTGGACGGTAATTGATATCTTGCTCGTACAGCATATTATCGTAACGAGAAGGTTGTAATACACGTTGATTCCATTCCGTTACATAGACACGATTTCTCATTTCTAAAAATTGTTGTGAATAGTAATCTCTTGGACGTGCATAACTCACCATCCATGCGGTAAAACCAGGTTCGAAGATAATAATTTCGTGTTCTAGTTCATCGCTTACCAATCGAATCGTATCGGATACTTTGGTGCTATCGTCCGCTTTTTTTGTCATTGCTTTTTCTTGTCCGGTACACGAATAGACGATCATTCCTGCGCAAGCAATTAGTAAGAGTACTTTTTTCATCTGTTAATAGTTATTGTTTTTTTAATGTCAGATGGAATTCGCCAATAATCATTTCGGTTGGTGTCAACTTACTAGTCATGGCTCATTTCATATTTAATTCAGTTTGTATAAAAATACGATTTTTTCGGCACTCATTCCGCTAAAAGAGTGAACAGTATGTATGAGTTAGTTATTGATACGCTTTGGTTAGGAAGATTTTTTCTAATTTTTCAATTGTGTGATTTTTTTCAGTTGAGCTAGAAAAAGCTATCTTTAAATAATCTTCCAATTACTTTTGATGCAGCCAATAAAAATTATTAACAAAAACTGTTTACATGTTAAAGAAACTTTCACGATTAGATATTTTAGAAATTATACTCGTACTTTTAGGAATATTGATGCTTTTTGAAACGATAGCTAATTATAATAGAAACCTTCAAGAAGCACTTATTTTTGTAGCTTGTCTTTTGTCTATCGTTTGGATTGAAATTCATAGATCAAAGACTAAAAAAGAATAATTTTCAGGATGCTTTTGTATAATTTCTGAACCAAAAGATCCAATCAATAAATACTATAAGGCTAAGAAGGAAAAATAACAGATAGGCATGATTGTTCGGTTGTTTAAATTCAATTGCATCATTCGTTCCTATATGCGTCCATGCAGACCAATAGAATGGTAATCTTGAAGCTGGACTACTGATTTCGTCATTTTCTACATATTCAAGTTGTGCTTTTTGCAACGCGGCACTTTTGGAATGTCCTTGTTTTAAATTGGAATAGTATAACTTCATTATTTTTGCCGAAGAAGCATCAGGAATGCTCCATAAAGTTGCCGTGACACTTGGAATTTTTGAGAAGTTAAAAGCTCGCGCTAAACTTTGTAATCCTTCTCCTTTTTGATGTTTTCCGAATCCAGTGTTGCAAGCACTTAACGTAATCATGTTTGAGTTGAAATTATGATTGTAAATTTCATCCAATCGAAGTAAATTACTAAGTGAATCGTTTGTTTTGGAAAAAACTAATGCGGAAACATTTGGGTTTTCAGTATTGAGTAACGCATGTGTTGCCAAGTGAATGCTTGTTGCATTTGTCGCATTTTTTAAAAAATTCGATTTTGTTGCGTTTTCATTGACCCACGATTTTCCATTCATGAGTTTGGCAAGTTGTATTGCTTCATCATCAGAAAATGATAGTTTTGATAAGGAATTACTTCGTAAACTAGGATTCGTACTTGCTTGCGCATCGTTTTGTGTAGGTTGATCTGATTCTAAACCAAAAGATGTAAAGTTGTTTTTGGTGCTGATTTTGTCAGTTGTATTGAGCGCCATTTTGCAGAAATAATGATAGCTTACTGCATATTTTTTAAGTATTGTATTGTCTAAATTTGTCCAAGAATCAGATTTTTTTCTTAGTAATGCTTGAAACGGAATGGCGTTTAAAATTCCATCAGGAACAATGGTTAATGCTGTAATTTCACTATTTGCATCATGATGAAGCAAGGGTTGCTCTAAGAGTATATTGTATAATGAATGTGCCGTTTGTAGGTATTGTTTTTCGGCGATATCGGGAGAAGTATTGATGAATGAAATATTGCTTACCGATTGTCGATAGTTAGACACTAAGGTTTGAAAATCTTTGGGCAATGGAATAGCATCCAATTGAAAATCTTCTTGTGAAATTGAGAAAACGTATAAAGTTTCAGTTCCTAAAAAGTATTTTATGAATAGTTCCTTCGAGTTTATTTTTGCTTGCAATTCTTCAACAGAAATCCCATCTAAATCATTTCGAAGAATATCAAATTTCGGATATTTTTTGGAAATAGAATTTTTTAAATTTTGAAAACCTTCTTTGGTGTCTACAAGCAGTTTTTGCGAAGAATCTATCTCGATGGAGTCTTCAATTTTCCGATTAAGAAACGCGATGTCTTTGATATATTTTTCAAACATTGCAATGGTATCTTTTGGAATATATGCAGCTTTTAATGCTTGTTTTTCGTTTAATAATCCTCGTAATACAAAGGCGTTTGCGCGTTGTGCTATCAAAAACGCTTGTGAATGGTATTGTGGTTCTTTTGTGAGTTCGTATAGTGCTAGTTTCGCTTTTATGAGTTCTTCGTAGAAAGAGTTCGTATAAAAACCTAGTGTTAGTTTTGATTCCGTTTCTGAAAAATTTAACCGTACATTTTCTGTAAAATTAGCCGCTAGCTCATAGTTTTCTTCTGCTAGATATAACCATTTGTCATTGTTGGAATCTTCATATTTTGCATAGAAACAATCTCCTTTATTCTTAAATATTTCCATGAGCCATATTTCTGATGTCCATAAATCTTTAGTAGGATTTTTGTGAGGATTTGGATCTGTAAAATTTGGAATAAAAGTTTGTAATGCTTTTTGGTAAGTTGCTAATGCTGCATCATAGTGTTTCAATTCTTTTTGGGCATCTCCTATTTGAATATAAAGTTTTGCTATTTCTCGTTTATTATTTGATGATTTAATATATGGAATACTATTTTGAAATTGTATCAAGGCTTTTTCTGCTTGACCGATTTTTAGATAAATTTCACCGAGAAAAATAGTAGCGACGGCAAAATTTTCTTTGCACATGTTCTCTGAATCTTTAGTCGCTATTGCGCATTTTTCTACAGCGCGAAGTGCTTTTTTTACAGCAATTAATGCAGTATCATAGTTTTCTAGTTCAAATTGAATGTCTGCTTCATAGAGTTCAAAAGTACCATCTTGTTTATCTATCAATTGTTGTGCTTTGGTGTATGTTTTTTTTGCATTCTCAAAATCTCCAGCATAAAAATAGGCATCGCCTAACATTTTTGTGTTTTTCCAAACGGTGGTAGTATCATTTGCCAATTTACCATAAGTAATTGCTGATTTTGCATACATGATGGCTTTTTCATAATCTGCTAGTTGTGTATAAAGCATAGAAATATTCCCGTAGATATAGGCTAACCACGAGTTATTTTGTTCTTTTTTTAAATGAATAATACTTTTTTTATAATAATCTAGCGCGTTAAAAATGTCCCCAGTATCATTATAACGATATCCAATAAAAAAATTCAGTTTTCCAATAATGAAGGCTTCTTTTTGGGGAAGTTTGGAAATTACTTTTTGTACATTTAAGGTTACACTATTGAAATCATTTATGTTATTCCCATAAACAATTATGTTGTAATACGCATTATACCATTGATTCCAATCGTTTAATTTTTCAAAAATTGTAGCAGCTTGTAATGCTAGTTCAATAGCTTCTTTATATTTTTTTTGTTTTACTAAATAGTCAGATTTGGCAAGTAATTCTTCAGCAAAAATGGAATCATTTTGTATGGTTTGTGCAGTCGTAAAATGCACCGCAAAACACATCATTAGTAATGACAGTACTGCGGGCATTTTTTGTATGTGGTAGTTCCAAGTCAATTTTTAATAATTTTTTTAGTATATCGTCCGTGTTCAGTTTCTAAAATCATAAAATACAAACCACTAGAAATATCTTTAACATCAATCGTTTTTGTAAAAACAGACGAACTTATGTTTTCCTTAAATTCTTTAATGACTTTACCAGAATAGTCTAACAAGATAATATTAAAATAAGAAACTTCTTTCAGATTAAAATCTATTTTAACATTAAGATCATTGGTTGTTGGGTTTGGATATGCTTCAAAAACCAATGCGTCTGTTTTTATTTCTTTTGTAAATTGTGTCTGTAATTGATTTTTTTGTAGTGCCTGATTATCACAAAGATCATAGTTCCCACAATCTAATTCTGCAGATATTTTAGAAGTATTTGTATAAATTGGCAGTTGTGTGTCAAAAATAATGCTTGCGGTGTTTGAAATATCTCCTGATAAGTTTGTTTCGGTGCATATTTTAAAAGAAAAATAAGTTGCCGCATCATCATACGAATATACTTTAGGAATCGTTTGATTGGTTCCAGGTAAGTTGATATTTTCAAAATCAAAATAGAGCGTTCCATTACTTTCACTTACAACGGGTGCAACTTCATAATTTACGAGTGTAATACTATTTCTATCTAAAGTATTAGATAATTCATCTTTTACTGATACATTTTCTGCAAAATATTCTCCGTCATTAAAAAAACCAATAGTGTATATTAGTTCTTGTTGAACTGCTAATTCAGGCTTGATACATAGTTTGTTTACAATTATAAAATTTGGATCGTGTGGATATTTTCGAGATAAAAATTCATGGCTAGTACTACTACCTTTGCTATCAGAAGTTTTATTATATTTTACCTCTAAATTAATAATTTCACCTAAAGGTGTTTTTGTCTCGGCGGGTACGTATACATAACGTGTTTCATTAGAAGCTAAATTTGAAAAAGCCCAAGTTAATTTTCGATTATAAAGTGGAGTATTCAGTATAGTAGGTGGGGTAGTATTACTTACCCAACCGTTATATATTTTTACTCTAGAAGTGTCTACAAGTATATCTTTATCATTGTAGAGAAACTCAATAGAACCCGCTACAGTAGAAGATTCTGTATTTTTAAAAGCAATAATATAAAAATTTTCATATCCGTAAGCTGTTGCCCAACTTGTCATTAAATCAATATCACCAGTCATGTTTATTGACGGATTTGGTGGAGCAGTTGTGCTGGAATTACCACCTAGACTTATTGGACCCGTTTGTACAACTATTTTTGGTGGTAAATTTGGGTCATAAGCACGTGCAAAATAAGCTTCTGTTGTATAACCCCTATTATTAGGTTTAAATGTATGTGTAGGACTCGAATTTGTGCTAAAAGTACCATCGCCGAATAAAGTGAAAACAAATGTATCTTCTTGAACGTTTTCTACTTCATAGGTTACAAACCCATTCGCTTCTGCATATGGTGTAATGTTAGGTAAATTTTGACTGTATACAAACAGAGTGGTGCTTATCCATAGTAGGAAAGTTATGATAAAAACTTTTAAGACTTTCATATTGAATTGTTTTTTTGGTTAAAAAATAACTACCATGTAGTTTAAAGATACGTGAATTTTAAAGAAAAATATCACATAATAAAAACTTCATTATGTGATATTTAGTGTGGTTATGTTAGTTAATTATCTCTTAGAACATGAACATCACCAGTAATTGTACTTGCATTGCCTAACAGATCTATATAATTACCTGTAAAACTGACATCAATATATGATCCTATTGGACCAAAGTTGGTGATGGTAAAAGTAATAGCTCCTACAACACCTGCTGATGAAGCTGGGTTGATGCCATTGATATCTCCTAAACGCTTTATTGCCATTGATGGTAGGGTTGTAGAAAATGGGTTGCTGTCAAAAGGATACGTGCCTAATGTCGTTGTATTACCAATTATAAGTGTTCCATTACCGTTAGCAGATACGGATCCTAAGGAAACATAGTTTGGTGGTTCTAACGAGCCATGCGGATTCTGTATTTCATATTGGATTGGATTTCCATTAATGCTATATCTGATGTATTCTGCGGCAGTACCTGCACAAGCATTCAAATTTGCAATAGCATTTGGGTTGGCAATTACTGTAATGGCTGCAATAGTTTGTCCAGTACTCATGTCTCCGCCTAAAAGATCAATACTTATAGGAATACTGCATGATACGGCAGTGTAACTATGCGTTCCCGCTGTTACTAAACTAGTTCCAAAAAATTGACCTGATGTACTAGAATACGTAACATATCCATTAGTTACTGGTGATGCAGAACAATTTAACACGCTCCCTGAAACATTTATGGTGGAAGTGGGGAGTAAAGTGACAGGAATAGTGATGTTGGTTGCGCTATTAAAAGGACCAAAATTTGTGTTGCTATACAACACTGTTCCACATAAATCGGTAATAGTCAAAGTCATTACTTGACCACTTGGGATTTTCCCGCTAACATTTCCGTTGCTATTAGTTGTTGCGTAACGTGAAAAATTACTATAAGAAATGGTTACTTTAAGACCAGCAACAGGATTTCCTGTATTAACATCAGTTACTGTTGCATTGAAATTAACGACAGGAAATGGCGCATCACAATTCCAAAAAGAAAAATGGTCAACGTCTGATACATAATAATCTCCATTTCTATAGGCTACTGTTTCTTCCAACCATACTCCAGTATCTTCATTAAAAGACCACATTGGAACTTGGCTTGGAGCTGTAGCCATTTGATTCGTATGGATTGGCATCATAATTCTAGCTGGATTTGTAATTTGTAACTTTTGCCCCGCGTTACCTCTAAGTTCTACATTTATCATTCCATAAGAACCCAAAGTCACTTCTTGATAATTTTGGTCAATTCCATATAATTCTCCAGGCATTGTGTTTGCAGTATCCTCAGATAAAGGATCTAAATGGTTTACACTTACAGAAACATTTCCTGTATATGGATTGCCATTTTCATCTTCAAAACCATTATTAAAAACGATTATGGCTGCTCTGTCAAGAGCAGTTTCAATAGTTACCTCTCCGCCTGTAGAAGCAATAATTTGTGAGTTTTCTAAACTAAAAAGTTTTATGGTAAATGAGTTTTGATTATTCGGACTGTAGATGGGTACCATTACTCTTGAGCCATTTGAGTATCCATTAGCTGATGCACTAGCATAAGCAAAGTTTTCATTAACAACAGCATTGATAAAAGTAACAATTCCATTATCATCTGTGGTTTGTTGTTGTCCACCCAAAGTTACTATTGCACCAGAAATTGGTTGATCTTCAGGACCTATAATTCGTCCAATGAAATTGGCTTCCACGGATCTTCCTTTGTATTCTCTGAGGATTTCCGTCAATTGATTCGTATCTACTCTCTCTGTTTTTTGTGCGACTTCTGTTGTTACAGAGGTTTCGATTTGTAGCTCATTTTCTTTTTGACAAGCTAGTATAGCTATTGCAATAATCGCAAACACCGCTACATACTTTAATAGATTTTTTTTCATGAGTTAAAATTGTTTATGGTTAATAAATACTATTTGCTATATAACCCTATCAAAAACCAAACGTGACATTTTTTTTAGGTCACACTTCTATAATTTTTTATTTATACTATTGATGAAGAATTTTTTCTTTAATTTTATAAAGAATTATAAATCATCGACATATTAAAAATATAACGAGTAAAAAAAGTATTGCCCCACATCAGAACTTTGGACTCAAAGAAGAAGAATTTGAAGAAATGCTACAGAAAATGAAAACTGGAGATGATACCTTATTTGAAAAAATATTTTTGGCGCAATTTGAAGAAACTATTTCGTATCTAATGTATCGTTATAAAACGGATCAATCTATGGCGTATGATGCAACGATGGATGCCTTATTAAAGTTTCGAAAGCGATTGTTAGCTGGGAAAATAAACTATTATAATATGCGCTTTTTGTTTACGCAAATGGCAAGTCAGTTTGTAACAGATGGATTTAAAAAAAGAACAAAATCGTTAGAAATGTCCGATCATCAGCGCATGGATGAAGTAGCAGAAGTAGATGATGACATTCTTGATTATTTAGATAAAGCATGGAAACTACTAGGCGATCAATGTAGCAAGTTGTTAGAAAATTATTATTACAAAAAGGTAGCTTTGAATGAATTGGCAACAATTTTAGGGAAGTCAGATGCTGCTTTGCGAAAGCAAAAACAACGCTGTTTAGAAACATTACGTACTTATTTTTTAAAACATTACAAACCCTGATAGTGAATCGCATTCGTGCGATATAAAACAGTATATGCAACATAAAAAATATATAGAAGGAGAAACGCTCTCAACAGAAGAACTTGAATCAATTAGTGAGAAATTGATTCAAGCTAAGTTTGATCGTGAGAAGCGAACAGCATGGGAGCAACGACTTAAAGATGAGTATGGTGTTGAAAAAGAGATCCCTCAAAAAGAAGAAAAGTTCAAATTTTCAAAATTAGCTATTGCAGCAGTAATCATGTGTATTACCGGAATTATTGCTTACAGTATTGCGACTTTCTCAACGCCGAGTTATGATACGATTGTCAATGAATCGATCAAAAGTTTATTTATTATTGATAATCATGCAGTTGTTACTAGAGGTGATGAAGTTTTGGATATACAGATTTCAGAAGCAATTAAAGCATATAAAAACAAAGAATACGACAAAAGTATTGCACGTTGGGATACAATCCTTGCTACAGAAAACAGCAAGAGAAATAGTAAAGGAACTTCGGATTATAATATAGCGTTGTGCTATTTGCAAAAAGAAGTTTCAGACCCGAAAAAAGCAATTGAATATTTGTTAGAAGCTAGAAAATCGAAAACAATTCAAGAAGAAGCAAATTGGGCATTAGCGTTAACGTATTTACAAGCAAATCAAAAAAATGAGGCTAAAGACATACTTGAAGAAATTGTGGAAGCGAAGGAATATAAGTATAAGAAAGCTGAAATATTATTAGCATTATTCTAAAAGTATACACAAAGCGAACCAAAGTTCGCTTTGAAATCATGTTAAACTAAAGAAAAGACTAACCTGCTGGACTATTCATAGGAGCATCTGCTGGTGCATCGCCAGGAGCAGGACTATCTATTGGAGCTGGTTCGATATCATTACATAACAGACGATCTTCCTTAGTCATTTTACAAATGTTTGGACAAGACATATTTAAACCCGAAGATGCGTAACCTCCATTTAATTGATCTGCAAAAGCAGCAATTGATTTTTTGTTCAGTTTTAAACTGTTTAAATTCTTTTTTTTCATAATGTAAAATTTTGTTTATAAAAGTCACTATGACTTCTTTCTGTAGGTATAACTGATAGAAATTTAAAACGTGACATTATAAAAGATAGTTTAAGCCAACACTCCAAACGCAAAGCAAGTCGAACAATCTAATAAAGCCTAAAAAGTCTAGAAACAAAGCGATTCTAACCAAAAAAGCATCCACTTTTGTGAATGCTCTTTTGAATATTTTATATAGTATTTTACTATTTTCCTCCGAAAAGTCCGCCTAGTAAACCACCAAGTCCGCCACCGCTGTTATTTCCGTCTTTTTTATCGTTTCCACCTAAAAACATACCTGCGATGTCATCCATAACGCTTCCGTCACCATCAGCATCTAAGATAGATTCAATAAAACTTTGTTGTTGTGGAGCTTGTGCTTGATTGGATCCACCACCTAACAATCCGCCTAATAAATCACCGATTCCACTAGAACTTTGTACGTTTTGTTGTTGTTTTTGCTTTCCTAAAACACCCATCAAAATTGGTGCTGCAACTTTTAAAATGTTTGCAATTGAAGAAGCATCCATTCCCGATTGTTTTCCGATCGCTTTCTCTACATTTTGTCTACGATCACCTAATACGTGACGTAAAATTCCGTCTCCATCATCTTTTACTTCTTGATTCACGCCGCCGCCAAATAAACTTCCAAGATTATCTAAGATACTTCCATTGTGTTTATTTGATAAAGCGTTGTTTAAACCTTCTGCACCTTCAGGTGTGCTTGCGTTTCTTTTCATTGCTCCCATAAGTACTGGCAATGCCATGCTTAGTACAGAAGCTGTTTTGTTTTGATCTTGTCCAACCTCATTACTCACTCCGCCAATGATTTGTCTTCCCAAATCACTATTTAATAAATCTAAAATTCCAGACATTTAAAAAAAATATTTATTGTTAATATGAAAACAAGATAGTAATATTCTATAAGATTTATTGTATGTGTTTCTGTTTTTTAGATGAACCGCATGAAATGCAGAAATATTAGATAAACGGATTTTTTTCGCGCTTAAAAACACAAAAGCACCCAATTTGAGTGCTTTTTATAGATTCTAAAAATAATATTTTAGTGTGCAGTTTTCATAATTGAGCTAATTTGCGAAGCCAATTCCAAGCCAATTCTGTCTTGCGCTTCGTTCGTTGCAGCACCGATATGTGGCGTTAACGAAATGTACGGATTCATTAATACTTTAATGGCTGGCGTTGGCTCGTCTTCAAATACATCTAAACCAGCAAAGCTTAGTTTTTTGGTATCCAAAGCATCAATCAAGGCAACTTCGTCAATGATTCCACCACGAGCAGCATTTATAATTCCTGCACCGTCTTTCATTAAATCAAATTCTTTCTTCCCAATAATATACTCTTTTTGAGCAGGAACATGTAAGGTGATAAAGTCTGAATGTTGTAAAATGTCTTCCATTGGTTCCGTTTCGATTTCTACATTGATGTATTGTCCATTGTAAAAATCTACTTTGATATCAGCTTTCCCGATAAATTTATCCGAAGCAATGACTTTCATTCCTAAACCCAATGCAATTTTTGCTACTTCACGTCCAATACGACCAAAACCAATAATTCCTAAAGTTTTTCCGCGCAATTCAGTGCCTTTTGAATATGCTTTTTTTAAGTCTTTAAAACGTGAATCGCCTTCTAAAGGCATATTTCTGTTGGAATCATATAGGAAACGAACTCCATTGAATAAATGTGCAAAAACCAATTCGGCAACCGAACTAGAAGAAGCTGCTGGCGTATTAATGACGTGAATTCCTTTAGAGCGAGCGTATTCAACATCAATATTGTCCATTCCAACACCACCACGTCCAATAATTTTTAAACTTTCACAAGCGTCAATAATATCTTTGCGAACTTTGGTAGCACTTCTGACTAACACCACATTTATTTGATTTTTATTGATATAGTTGATGAGTTGTTCTTGGGCAACTTTAGTAGTGATGACTTCAAATCCGTCTTTTTCTAAAGCGTCAATTCCGCTTTGTGAGATTCCGTCGTTTGCTAATATTTTCATGTTTTAATTAAATATTCAAAGATTAAAAAATTGAATGATT
>CAYGPQ010000012.1:48343-56055 GCA_964351775.1 uncultured Kordia sp.
AGCTACCACACCATTGAACAAAGGATTTCGGTCAATCTCAGTGTATAAAAGAGCAGCTTTTTGATCGTTGATTTTTTCAATAGCAGCAATTCCGCCTAAATTTTTTAACCATTCTAAGGTCAACATCGAAACATATACAGGAAAAACGGCTGGTGTGTTGAACATACTGTCTTTGCTAATATGTACTTTATAATCTAATATAGAAGGTATTGTTCGGTTTACTTTTCCTAAAATAGCTTCTTTTATCACAATTAAGGTCGTTCCAGCTGGGCCCATATTTTTCTGCGCTCCAGCGTAAATCAAATCAAATTTCGAAAAATCTAACTGACGCGAAAAGATATCCGAACTCATGTCACAAACCAGTGGCACATTAGTTTCTGGAAAACTCTTCATCTGTGTTCCAAAAATGGTATTGTTACTTGTACAGTGGAAATAGTTTGCATCTGAAGGAATTTCGTATCCTTTTGGAATGTATGTAAATCCTTTATCTTTAGAGGAAGCAACTTCTATAACTTCTCCAAAAAGCTTCGCTTCTTTAACAGCTTTATCACTCCAAGTACCTGTATTCAAATAGGCAGCTTTTGTGTCTAATAAATTATACGCAGCCATTAAGAATTGCGTACTTGCACCACCTTGCAAGAAGAGTGCTTGGTATCCTTTTCCTTCCAAACCTAATAATTCCAACGCCAAACTACGTGCATTTTCCATGACGTTTACAAATGGCTTGCTTCTATGTGATATTTCTATGAGTGAAAGATTGTCATTATTGAAATTAAGAACCGCTTCTGAAGCTTTTTGCAATACTTCTTGTGGTAAGATACATGGTCCTGCGCTAAAGTTGTGTTTTTTCATGGTTGTTAAGTGTGTTGTTAATCTGTGTGCAAAGTTGCTAAATTATGAACGAATTGTTGTTATGATTGTGCTAAATATTTTTAAATACGAATTAGAAATTCAAGTGTGTCAATACCGTCCGCATAATCATGTAATTCAGGATATTGGGTTTGTCCGAATTGAATTTCATTTGGTAAATTTATGTCAGAAACGATACATTGTATTTTGTCTGCGTCTGCGCGCAATTTTTCTTGTAGTGAATCTATATCATCATAGTATTCGTAAAAAACCGTCGCAATTGGAGAAGCATATTGTCGATCTTCTTTAATCATGACAAATCCATTTTCTAGGATATCAAACAAACTCATGAGATACACCGCTTTGTTATAATCGTAATTGTTAGCGTATTTGGCGCTATTCATTAGATCACTTTTTCCATACATTCCTTTAAAAAAAGCTTGAAAGTCATAGTCTTTTGGAACAAATAATTTGGAAACACTTCTACAACCCAATCCGAAATAGGTAAAAATATCGTCACTTAGTGCTACGAGTTGTGCTTCGGTTTCGTTTCCTGTTAAGATGGCAACCGAATTTCTGTTTTTGCGAATGATATTGGGTTTATTTTTAAAATAATATTCAAAATAACGCGCTGTATTGTTACTTCCTGTGGCGATAACGGCATCAAATTCTTTTAACTCTTCTTCCGTGAAAGTGATTTTACCTTTAAAAGATGGTGCTGCGTATTCTAAGTATTTTGCTAAATAGGGTAGCAGGTGTTTATCGTTTGAAGATTGCTTTATTATTACTTCGTGACCTGAAATTAATACGGATAAAAAATCGTGAAAACCTACCAACGGAATATTTCCAGCCATGATGATGGCAACTTTTTTGGGCGAAATAGCATCAAGATTGTACCGATTTGTCCAATTTTCAAGATTTTTTAGTTGCAAAGCTTCTGACCAATTTTTAATAGCAAAGCGGAGATTTTCTTTCGTAAACCAACGATTATTCTCTTCTGTGAGCTTCAATTGATGCTGCATTCCATCAAAAAATGGATCATTAAGAAAAACAGCCAAACTTGGTTTTGGATTTTCTATTGAGAATTGTGATAAAAAGCCTCCTAATTTTACAAAAGCGTTAATTCTTTCTTGTAAAGCCATCTGAATTTGTTTATGAATAGTTTTGGCGTTATTTTTGTGCTTTGAAAAATGACACCAAGATTTATTTTGGCGAATTTATAAAACTTTTACCGCATTAGTGGTAGTTCATAACAAGATTGTAAACGAAAAGAAAAAATAATGGCAATAATAATTACCGACGAATGTATCAATTGTGGCGCTTGTGAGCCAGAGTGCCCAAATACCGCAATTTATGAAGGCGCAGATGATTGGCGTTATGCTGATGGAACTTCTTTAGCAGGAACCGTCGTATTACCAAATGGAAAAGAAGTCAATGCTGATGAGGCGCAAGAACCAATTTCAGACGAAATCTATTATATATCTCCCGATAAATGTACAGAATGTAAAGGATTTCATGAGGAACCTCAATGTGCGGCAGTATGTCCAGTAGATTGTTGTGTGCCTGATGAAGATATTGTAGAAACGGAAGAAGAATTGTTAGGAAAACAAGCTTTTATGCATCCGGATTCATAATTTTGAATTCAGAATTCAGAATTCAGAATTTTTGAACATTACACATAAAAAAAGCCGCTTATAGTAATCATAAGTGGCTTTTTTGGTTTTGGGTTGGTTGATACTGGTTATATATCTTCAAAGTTTACATCTGTAAAACTTTCTATATCTTTTTCATCGGTTGCAGCATCTTCGTCAGCATTGTATTCTCTTTTAAAATCTTTTTGGTGACGTTCAGAAATCACTTCTTCTCCTTTTTCATCTACAATATACGCTGTCATTTCGTCTAAAATTTCTGTAAATGCGGCGAAATCTTCTTTGTATAAGTAAATTTTGTGCTTTTTGTAATGGAAAGAACCATCATCATTCGTAAACTTTTTGCTTTCAGTAACGGTTAGGTAATAGTCGCCAGCTTTGGTAGCTCTGACATCAAAGAAATAAGTTCTCCTTCCTGCCCTCAGTACTTTAGAGAAAATTTCTTCTTTCTCTAGTAATTCTTTTTCACTCATAATCCCTTTTTTCTAAAATTTAGTTGTTTGTTAATCTCCCTCAAAAATGAAAAAAAAAAATTAACTGAACAACAAAATGTTACAAATCTTTTTCGGAAAGTTGTTTCAAATAGAGCTCTTTGAAATAACCATTTTCTTCAATAAGATCATCATAACTACCATTTTGTATGATGCGTCCGTCATCCAATACAATGATTTTATCAGCATTTTTGGCAGAAGAAATTCGATGACTTACAATAATCGTAGTTTTGTTTTTGGTAATTTTTTGAATATTATTCAAGATTTCTTCCTCAGTTTCAGTGTCAACAGCGGACAAACAATCGTCCAATAATAAAATATTTGGGTCTTTTATAATAGCACGAGCAATAGAAACACGCTGCTTTTGTCCACCACTCAAGGTAATTCCTCGTTCGCCTAGAATGGTGTCATATCCTTTTTTGAAACCTATAATGTTTTCATGAACTGACGCAAATTTTGCCGCAGCAATCACTTCGTCTTCCGTAGCATCTTCTTTTCCAAACTTGATATTGTCTTTGATGGTTTCTGAAAATAAGAACGCATCTTGCGGAACAATACTAATAGCGTTTCGTAAACTGTTTAAGTTTAGGTTTTTAACCGAAGTTTTATCAATTTCAATCACACCTTGTTCCGTATCATACATTCTACTAATTAAATCTAAAATAGTTGTTTTTCCAGAACCCGTTTTTCCAACAATGGCTAAGGTTTCGCCAGAATAGAGTGAGAAAGAAACATTTTTTAGTGCTGTAATATTGGTATCATCATACGTAAATGTGACATCTTTAAATTCTATATTTCCTTTAATTGGTGTTGCTTCCGCCATTTGATTTTGAATTTCAGGCACTACCTCCAAAAATTCATTGATCCGTTTTTGAGATACTTCAGCTTCTTGAACAATAGAAGTTACCCAACCAATCGTTGCTACGGGCCATGTAAGCATATTTACATACATAATAAACTCCGCCAACACGCCAAACTCAATTTCACCATTGATAAATTGTCTTCCACCAATATAAATTACTAAAATATTACTGGCACCAATCAATAAAATCATCATCGGGAAAAACCAAGCATTTACTTTTACCAAGTCCATATTTTTTTGTTTTCCTTCCTGGACCATTTCGTCAAAGGTTTGATTGATTTGTGGTTCAATTCCGTATGCTTTAATTACAGAAACTCCTGAAAATGATTCTTGTGTAAAGGTGGATAATTTTGATAAAAACTGTTGTACAATAGCGCTCCGTATTTGAATAGCACGACTCAATTTGTAAATCAAAAAGGATAAAATAGGCAATGGAACTAAGGTATATATGGCTACTTTGGGCGCAGTAATAAACATTAATGGGATCAAACAGGCAAATAACGTAATGGTACGAATACTGTACATAATGGCAGGACCTGCGTACATACGCACTTTTCCAACATCTTCACTAATACGATTCATTAAATCTCCGGTGCGATTCTTTTTGTAAAAATTGGTAGAGAGGTTTTGATATTGCTGATACACTTCATTTTTTAAATCGTATTCCACATACCTGGAAATATTTATAATCGTCTGACGCATTAAAAACGTAAAAAACGCGGCTAGGGCAGAAGCGCCCACAATAATAAGAATGTTCATAAAAAGTTCACTCTTTACAATGGCAATATCTGTAATCTCTTTATCAATATATTTTTGAACAGTGGTTAGGGAATTTCCAATAAGTTTAGGAGCGAACAAAGAAAAAATTTGTGCTATGACAGTAATTAATATTCCTAAGAGCAATCTTCCTTTATATTTTATAAAGTATTTATTTAAATGCTGTAATTCTTTCATTATCTATAATTCGCAAACGTTTTTTATCACTTTGTTTTGAAAAATATTCATTTTAACAACAAGTTTATTGCATAAAATTTAATTATCACTATTTTTGTACTCTATTTTTTATATATAATATAAAGTTAACACAGTAATTGTATGGTCTCAGACATCATAAACGCAAAAGAATTACACAAGGTAGATCCAGTATTTGGGCAACTGTCTTTTGATAATCACGAACAAGTTGTTTTTTGTAACGACAAAGATACAGGATTAAAAGCAATAATAGGAATCCACAATACAGTTTTAGGACCCGCTTTGGGAGGAACCCGAATGTGGCAATATACCAATGAATGGGAAGCCTTGAATGATGTATTGCGTTTATCTCGAGGGATGAGCTTTAAATCAGCGATTACAGGATTAAACCTTGGTGGAGGAAAAGCCGTCATTATTGGAGATGCTAAAACGCAGAAGACACCTGAATTAATGAAAAAATTTGGTGAATTTGTACATTCTTTAAGCGGACGCTATATTACAGCAGAAGACATAGGGATGGAAACTAGTGATATGGATCTCGTACGTGATGTAACGCCTTATGTAACGGGAATTTCAGAAGCTAGAGGTGGCGCAGGAAATCCATCACCGATTACTGCTTATGGAGTTTTTATGGGAATGAAAGCTGCGGCTAAATACAAATTTGGTTCAGAAGTTTTAGAAGACAAAGTTGTATATGTACAAGGAATTGGACATGTTGGAGAAGCTTTAGTAGAGCATTTATCTAACGAAGGTGCCAAAGTATTTATTGCTGACATTAACGAAGAGCGTTTGCAAGCAGTAAGTAAAACATACGGAGTAAAAATTTATAGAGGTTCAGATATATATGCTGAAGATATGGATATTTATTCGCCATGCGCATTGGGAGCAACCGTAAATGATGAAAGCATTCATAAATTGAAAGCGCAAGTAATTGCAGGAGCTGCAAACAATCAATTACAAGATGAAATAATTCATGGAGCCATGTTACGAGATAGAGGAATTGCCTATGCGCCTGATTTCTTAATCAATGCTGGTGGAATCATCAATGTATATGCAGAATTAGAAGGATACGGTAAAACAGAAATTATGCGAAAAACTGAAAATATTTACAATACTACCTTGGAAATATTTAAACATTCAGATGCAAATAATTTAACAACACACAACGCAGCATTAAGTATTGCAGTGAACAGAATTGAAACTAGAAAAAAAGAAGCAAATAAATAGTAGCATTCTTTTAAAATAATTATATTTTTGCGGGGCGAAAGGATTTTGATCTTTTCGCCTTTAACTTTTTAAAATTAAAGTTCTTACTTAGATGCTAACAAGAAGACATATTCGAGTTAAAATAATGCAATCGATTTATGCATTATCACAGTCACAAAGTGATCAGGTTGATAAAGAATTAAAATTTATCAATATGAGTATTGCGAATATGCATGATCTACATATCCTTACACTTGACTTATTTGTAAAATTAAGCGAATTAGCACAAAAGCAAATTGAGCTTTCTAAAAAGAAATATTTGGCAACTTCTGCGGAAAAAAATCCAAATAAGAAGTTTCTAAAAAACGCAATTATTCAACATTTGATTCAAAATGAAGATTTAAAAGCGGCGGTAAAAAATCGCAAATTGGACGATTGGGAATTGAATGACGAATATATTCGTGTGATCTTTGATGAAATGCTTGCGAGCGATGTATATGAAGAGTATATGAATTCTGAAGAAACCTCGTATGATAAAGATCGCAAGTTTGTGGCAAAACTATTTACGGAAGTGATTGCGCCAAATGAAAAACTATACGAATATTTTGAAGATCAGAAATTAACATGGATAGACGATTTACCAGTGGTCAATACCTTAATTCTGAAATCAATCAAGAAATGTAAGCCCGGAAAAGAACGTATTTTTCTTTCAGAATTATACAAAGATGACGAAGATCGTGAGTTTGTGAAGGATTTATTCATGAAAACAGTCTTAAATGATGACATGTTAACGACTGAAATTCAAGGAAAAACACCCAATTGGGACAAAGATAGAATTGCTAATTTAGATTTAATTATACTTAAAATGGCGATTTGTGAATTCTTAAAATTTCCTTCAATCCCTGCAAAAGTCACAATAAATGAATATATTGAACTCGCAAAAGAATATTCTACGTCGAAAAGTAGTATGTTTGTAAACGGAATTTTAGACAAATTAATTAAAGAATATAAAAAAGAAAATAAGTTAAATAAAATCGGTCGCGGTTTGATGTAACAAAAACAATTATTAAATTTACCCATTCAAAATTTTAAATACTATGATCAGAAAAGGATTTATTTTATTAGGAGCTATGTCGCTTGTCTTATTCACATCATGTAAAGACGATGCAACCAAAAAAGTTAATAGCGAAAACGTAGCACAAGCTGCACAAAGAGATGCAGTAGCAAAAAACTTTGCAGCTATCACATTTGATAAAACAGAGCATGACTTTGGAACTATCAATGAAGGTGACCAAGTAGAAACGGTATTTAGCTATACCAATACAGGAACTGCTCCATTATTAATTTCAGACGTAAAAGGAAGCTGTGGTTGTACAATTCCTAACGATTGGTCAAGAGAACCACTTGCGCCAGGAGAAACAGGTAAATTTACGGTAAAGTACAACTCTTCAAACAAGCCAAACCTTAAAACAAACACAGTTACGGTAACTGCGAATACTGAAAAAGGTAGAGAAATTGTTCGTATCAAAGCGTTTGCTACACCAGATCCAGTTTTAGAAGCAAAAAGAGAGCAAGCTAAAGTGGAAAGAGAAGCTAGAATGAAAGCACAGCAAGAAGCTCAAAAAGCTGCAGGTGCAAACAATGCAAGTTCAGGCGAGGCTAAAACAGGTCACGAAGGACACA
>CAYGPQ010000013.1:0-5248 GCA_964351775.1 uncultured Kordia sp.
AAATAGGTGTCTTTGTACCGTTGATGATTTCCCCAAATGGTTCGCGCGATACTTGGCCACGGAAATTTGATACACAAACGTCCATCCACTTGATTTCCTTCGATTTCTTCGCCGTTTTCATCCATCAACGCAGGTTGAACTCCTATGAATGGTAAGGTTGCATAGGTTGGTTTTGTTGGTGTGCAAAAAGCAATTGGCGTAATCATGATGCCGCCCGTTTCTGTTTGCCACCAGGTATCAACAATGGGAGCTTTTCGTTTTCCAACATTGTCATCATACCAATGCCAGGCTTCTTCGTTGATAGGTTCGCCAACTGTTCCTAGTACTTTTAAGGATGATAAATCGTGTTTTTCTAAATGTGCTACACCTTCTTTCGCTAACGCGCGAATCGCAGTTGGTGCTGTGTAAAATTGATTCACTTTGTGTTTTGCTACTATTTCCCAAAAACGTCCAAAATCAGGATAACTTGGTACGCCTTCAAACATTACCGTTGTTGCGCCATTACATAACGGACCGTACACAATATAACTATGTCCCGTAATCCAACCGATATCTGCCGTACACCAATACACATCTTTTTCGCGGTATTGAAATACATTTTTAAACGTATAAGCCGTGTATACCATATAACCAGCCGTGGTATGCAACATGCCTTTTGGTTGTCCCGTAGAGCCTGATGTGTATAGAATGAATAAAGGATCTTCCGCGTCCATAATTTCTGGAACACAATCGTGATAGGCTTCCTCTAGTAACGGTTGTAACCAATGATCGCGACCATCTTTCATCTGTATTTCTGAGTTAATTCTTTTCACAACCAATACCGATTCTATACATTCACAATCGTTCAAAGCATCATCTACAATTCCTTTTAGATCAATTGTTTTTGCACCTCGATACGAACCGTCGCTTGTGATCACCATTTTACAATCACTATCATTAATTCTAGTCGATAAAGCTATAGAAGAAAATCCAGCAAAGACTACAGAGTGAATTGCTCCAATTCGTGCGCATGCTAAAACAGAAATTGCTAACTCAGGAATCATGGGTAAATAAATACAGACACGATCGCCTTTTTGAATGCCTTTTTCTTTTAAAACATTTGCAAATCGGCATACTTTGTCATGCAATTCTCTGTATGAAATATGTTGCGCTTCTTCATCTGGATTATTCGGTTCAAAAATAATCGCCGTTTTATCGCCACGGGTATATAAATGACGATCAATACAGTTTTCGGTAATGTTTAATTTTGCACCTTCAAACCATTTGACTTCGGGTTTTGTAAAATCCCAACTTAAGACTTTATCCCACTTTTTTCGCCACATAAAATGCTCTTCGGCAATTTCTTCCCAAAATACTTCCGGATTTCGAACAGATTTTCGATATACTTGGTAATATTCTTCTAAGTGTTTGATGTGATAGTTACTCATGATTTATTTCTTTGTGTTGTATGAATGATGACAATTTCTACAACTATATTTTCCCTATTAAATACGAATCTACCTAACAGGTTTTACTTATTAAAAGTAAGAAAAAATTAATGATTGGAAGCTTCTCCTGCTCCAGAAGGTATTCTGATGTTTTCCACGAGTTCTTGCACGTCTTTTGGTGGCGCAGGTGTAAGTCTTGAAACCACCACCGAAACAATCACGTTTACGGTCATTGCAATCGTTCCAAAACCTTCTGGCGAGGTTCCAAACCACCATTCGCTCGCGGGTCTTGCGTCCATGACACCTATCAATCCTGTTTTGTATCGAATCATATAGAACAACATTAATACGATTCCGACAACCATTCCTGCAATCGCGCCTTCTTTGTTCATGCGCTTGTCAAAAATTCCCAAAATAATGGCTGGAAAAAATGATGCAGCCGCCAAACCAAATGCTAAGGCGACCACGGCGGCGACAAATCCTGGTGGATAAATTCCGAATAATCCTGCGATAATGATGGCAACAAAAATTGCAATTCGTGCCGCTAATAATTCTCCTTTTTCAGAGATATTTGGTTTTAATTGTTTTTTGATTAAATCGTGAGAGATGGATGTTGAAATCACCAATAGTAAACCTGCTGCCGTTGATAAAGCTGCAGCCAATCCGCCAGCGGCAACTAAGGCAATCACCCAGTTTGGTAAGTTGGCAATTTCTGGGTTTGCTAGCACCATGATGTCTCTATCTACATATAATTCGTTTTCTGCTGCACTTGCATTAGAGATTAAACGTTCACCATTGACGCCTCTAGCTTCCGTGTACATAGGCTTTTTTCCGCTTAAAGCATCACCAGCTACATATTGAATTTTTCCGTCTCCGTTTTTATCTGCCCAAGCAATTAATCCTGTGTTTTCCCAGTTTTTAAACCAAGCAGGAATTTCTTTGTATTCTTGCTCGCTGACCGTTTCTATTAAGTTGGTTCTTGAAAATACCGCAATTGCGGGTGCTGTGGTGTATAAAATAGCAATGAAAAGCAATGCCAATCCTGCAGATTTACGCGCATCTTTTACTTTAGGAACCGTGAAGAAACGCACAATTACGTGTGGCAATCCTGCCGTTCCAACCATTAATGCTAAGGTAATTGCAAATACATCCCACGTTGATTTGGTTCCGCTAGTATATTCGTTGAAACCTAGTTGTGTGTGTAAGATATCGAGTTTATCGAGCAGAAAAGCGCCACCTTCTACCTTTCCGCCCATTCCAATTTGAGGAATGATGTTTCCTGTCATTTGCATGGAGATAAAAAATGCGGGGACCATAAACGCGAAGATTAAAACACAGTATTGCGCCACTTGTGTGTATGTGATTCCTTTCATTCCACCTAAAAAGGCAAAGACTAAAACCACCGTCATTCCGATGATGACACCAATGTTAATATCTACTTGTAAGAATTGAGAAAATACAATTCCCACACCGCGCATTTGTCCTGCCACATACGTAAATGACACAATAAGCGCACAAATAATTGCAACCGTTCTTGCTGTATTTGAGTAATAGCGATCGCCGATAAAATCGGGCACTGTAAATTTTCCAAATTTTCGCAAATAGGGCGCTAATAGTAGTGCGAGTAATACATATCCGCCCGTCCAACCCATGAGAAAAACAGAACCGTCATATCCCATAAAAGAAATTAATCCTGCCATGCTGATGAACGATGCGGCACTCATCCAATCGGCGGCTGTTGCCATTCCATTTGCCAAAGGAGAAACATCTCCGCCAGCTACGTAAAATTCTTTGGTAGAACCTGCGCGCGCCCAAATGGCGATTCCAAAATAAAGTGCAAAAGTTATTCCTACTAAAATCCAAGTCCACGTTTGTACACTCATGCTGTCTTTCTTTTATGTTTTTAGATCGTGTTACTCGTCGAAACCGTATTTTTTATCGAGTTTGTTCATCAATCGTACGTAAACAAAGATTAGAATTACGAATACGTATATAGCACCTTGTTGCGCAAACCAAAAGCCTAGTTTGAAACCGCCAAGTCTGAATTGATTGAGTTGTTCTCGGAATAGAATCCCGCAACCATACGAAACTATAAACCAAATAGATAGTAGTATTGCGAGGTATTTTATGTTTTCTTTCCAGTATGCGGAAGCGTGTTTTTGTTTTTCACTCATCTGTTGGTGGATTTTTATACCTAGTGTATGTTTTAAAGCTTTATTTTTGAATTGTGTCTACTAAGATACTTCTAAATTAAAAAATAAAAAGTTTTTAAGACTGAATCTGGAAGCAACACGAAAATAAATGAACGATATACTGAAAAGAATCCAAGCGGAAATCTATGATAACTGCAGATTGAAAATTGCTAACTTCACCATAGAAGCCGAAAGCAAGGAATATGACGCTTGCCAATTTGACTTAGAAGGATTTCGTATGGTATGTAGAAACGCAAAAATAACGCCTAAAAAAGTTGGGCAATTTGTGACATTTTGGAAAAGAAACCATCATCAACCTATTAAGCCATTTCATGAACATGACCGATTTGATTTTTTTGTGGTGAACGTACACAGTGAAAATAAGTTGGGACAATTTGTCTTCCCAAAATCTATATTGATTATAAAAGGAATTATTTCAACAGACCAAAAAGAAGGGAAAAGAGCGTTTCGAGTCTATCCAACTTGGGACATTACCAATAATAAACAAGCAGTACGCACTCAGAAATGGCAACTGAAGTATTTTTACGAAATAAACGCAACGACTGATTTGAAAAACGTGCTTGAATTATATATACACCAAAGACCAATTGGGGAAATCAATGTGCGATGAAAGCTGCAAATGATTTTTTTAGTACTCCGAATGAAAAGCCACATCCTGCCTCTTTTGGATGCTTCAAAAAAAAAGCGAACCGAAGTTCGCTTGTCGTTTAATCAACATCTGTCTCAGTATCATCCATCGTTACAATAACGCCTTTCCCGTATACGGAATGTGCATCCTGAATTTCAAATTTTCTAAATTTTTCTATCATACTAAATAATTTAAAGAGTTTATAATAGCATGAAAGTAAAGCTCTATATTTTTACACACAAGGAACGATACCTTTGGTTTATAAACTGAAGGTGCTTCCATAAAACAGAAAGCTTATACAACTCAAGAAACTATAAAAATGGCGCTAATTTTGACACCAAATTGATTGGGAATTAATTTTAATCAGGCCATTTTTGACATTGATTAGCACCATAACACATCGTAATTTGTACGGTTTCTATCGGACATCTATTTGTCCACCTTGGCAATCCACCTTTCACAATGTTGGCATTCAAGATGCTAATTTGCTTTTTGTTTAACTGTAAATGATTTGTCTTTTTTTTTATGGTTGAAATTATTAAGTACATAATTATCAACAATATATAGATAAAAAGACGAGGAATGTTATTGTTTTACCATCATCATGGTAGTGTTGAAAATCTATAATTGAGTAGGAAGTTGTTCAATTTTAAGAATCGAGACACTTTTTTATTTAAAACTTTACATAATACAAAATCACTGTTGTCAGAAAAAAGACCGCTGCGCTGTTAGATCAAAGCATAAAGACTAAATTGCAACTAACTGAAAAACACAGCTTATAATTATATATTTTTTATGCACACCAAAATAATTTTCTTTATAATACAGATTGAAAAAAGCATGGTGGTTTATAAAAATGTCTTAGAAATTCTTTCATAACAACGTTTTCCAGAGAATGGGAAAGGTTTTATTTGAATACCAATGATAAAAAATAATAGTGTTAAAAGACTGAGCGAAGTCGCAACTCATAACTCATAACT
>CAYGPQ010000013.1:5348-55937 GCA_964351775.1 uncultured Kordia sp.
AACTCATAACTCATAACTGAAACTACTGTCTATATTTCGCAATCGCCTCTCTAATTCGTTCAATCCTATTTTCAGGATCGGGATGTGTACTTTGAAACTCTGGAACTCTGTTGGGTCCTGCGGCTGACTTTAAGATCTGCATGACATCAATCATCGCTTCTGGATCGTACCCTGAATTTATCATCAATAAAACGCCTAATTCGTCACTTTCCAATTCGTCTTCACGTCCATTTTTCATCAAGGTTTGTTGTCCGTAACCGCCAACCATGTTTCCCATATCAGCGCCAACGGAAGCACCCGTTGAAACTGTTTTCCAAAAATCGGTTTCGGCAATGCGTTCCGCAGAATGTCTTCCTAACACATGTCCAATTTCATGACCTAAAACACCAGCTAACTGATCGTCATTAAGTTTACTATATAAAGCATTTGTGATAAAAA
Source organism: uncultured Kordia sp. (assembly GCA_964351775.1). Classification (GTDB taxonomy): domain Bacteria; phylum Bacteroidota; class Bacteroidia; order Flavobacteriales; family Flavobacteriaceae; genus Kordia. The sequence continues at coordinate 5,787 of CAYGPQ010000013.1, forward strand.
TTTGCCCACCAGGCAATGCAAAAGCGTTGATAGCTCTAGTATCGGCAAGCAAATGAAACTCAAATTTATAGTCAGATTGTTTTGCCATACTCATATCCACTAACCTTTCGCCAATCATATCTACACGTGCTTGTGCGCCCGCATCTGGGTACAATCCGCCATGTTGTTGCGCCATGGCATCTCTATTAGCAAAACCAAGTTGAATCTCTTGATCCGTAGTCATATTGATAGTCTGTACACGATTTGTGTATGGATTTGTTTCTTGACTGGCACATTTTTTAAAAAAAGCAAAAGCGACAATGGCAACGCCAATTAACAATCGGATTTTTAATTTACTTCCTCTCATAATACCTTACTTATGTGATTATAAAAATACAAAACCTTACGATAAAAGCTCCGGATTGATATCTAGAATGTTTTCTTTTATATATGAATTGATAAAACTTTCGTTGAAATGCTCACTTCCTAGTAATTTTTCAGCTTGCAACATTTCTTTTACATTCAGTTTTCGATATTCCTGCAACATCGGTTTTGAAAGTGGCGCATAACTATAATGCCACGGTTCGTATTTGAAGCCTTTTCGATCGGGATGATCGGTATATACGATGTAAAATCCGTATGTATTTGCATGCGTTTCTAACCATTCTCGAAGTTTACAAAATGGACCATCACCATGAAATTTTTGAGGAACCAACACATCGCCACTATACGTAGCTTTCTGATCAATAATATCAATATCGGTTGCCCAATGATGCCTGGAAGTTCCCGGAATGGTAGAATAGGCTATAATTTTTTCAATCGCTTTTATGGGCGATAAACCTTGTTGTGTAAAACGTGTATACTTTCGTTCCCAAATTCGGTTTTGATGTGCATAATTGCGATAGCTTGAAACAACATGAATAGAAATTCCGTCTTTGACTGCCGCAGCGCGCATTTTTACAAACGCATCATACGCTTCTTTTCGCAAAGAAAATCCGTCACCAAAAACCGTTGGATTTCCTTTTCCAATAAGTTCCAAATTGTTTATTTTTTGCCTATTAAATGCCATACTTGGGAAACTATGCAGCGCAAGCGTTCCAAGTCCGAGCAATTTCATAAAATTTGATCTATTCAAGTTGAATTGATTTTAGTAATTTTTCAAACGGAAGATAGTAAATTTTTGAAGTTCCATTGCTTCCTGTATTGACAACTTCTTTAAGTTGATTGATAGATAGCTGACTATAAGTCGCTTCTATAGTACTTTTTTCACTCGTAAAAAAGAAATATTTTTGGTCAAAAGACACAAACGGACAGTAATCTATTTGATCTGAATTGATCAGTTTCCCTAAATGAACCGCTTCTTGCCAACTATTATTTTTGTAGAAACTAATATACAAATCACCTTTTCCAAGGCTTCCTTTTCGTCCGTACGAACCAAAAATTAAAAAAGATTCGTCAGGACTCACATACGCATTGTACTCATACGTTTTTGTATTGACTCCAACGCCTAAACTTACAGGTGTTTGATACGTTCCGTTTTTGAATTCGCTTTTATAAATATCTTCTTTTCCTTTTGCATCAGCACGTTCGGCAGTAAAGTAAATAGTTCCATTCGCCGCAATGGATGGATAATATTCGTTTGTATCGGTATTGATCGTTTCTGGCAATCGCGTTGGATTTTTCCATTCGCCATTTTCTTTCGTCACCACCCACAAATCATAATCATTTTCAGGAGTTTTTCCAGTTCTTTTTGGGCGTTTGGATGCAAAAAATAGCTGTGTTCCATCGGGAGAAAAGGCAGGTTCAATATCATGATACATTCCAGAGAAAGAAGCAATTGTGAATGTTGACCATTCGCCGTTTACTTTCTTGGAAGTCAAAATGGTTCTAAACGCACTCTTTGGTGCATCGAGTGTACAAAAAATTTCATCATTCGTGGGAGAAATTGCGATATCTCTCATGTTGATATTTTTAAATTCAGGCAATTGAATAAAGATTTCAGGTGTAGTAAAATCGCTCTTAAACGTAATTTTTGTTGGTTCTTGCGCAAGCAAACTACTGCTTATGAATACCAGCAGAAGTATCATTTTTCTCATCATCTAATTACTATTTTATTGGTGGAATATAGAATGTGAAAAGTATCTTTTTTAGATCACAACTGACGTTAAAAAGTCGTTAATCTTTCTACTTAGAGTGTTTTTACCATGATGAAGTGCAGCCCAATTTTTGGAATCGTAAATGGAATTCCAAATTTTTCATAGTCCAATTTTTCATAAAAACGAACTGCAATTTCGCGTGCGTTCATCCAAATAGCGGTTCCGCCACGGGCGTGTATCATTTCTTCTGCTTTTTTTACCAACGCGTCCCCAATCCCTCTTTTTTGAAAATTGGTCAATACTGCCATCCCTCGAAGTTGAAAAGGGTTTTGTGCGGTAAATTCGGCATGTGCATTTTCTAATAAAGAAACCACACCTACTAATTGTTCATTTATAAAATACCCTAAGTGAAACGTGGTTGGCAAATCGTCTCCATCAAAATGGCAAGAATCTATGGGTTTTCCTTCCCGCAATACTGGATGACGTACCTCGTAGGCTTTTTTGGCTGTAATCTCTTTAATGATAACATGATTGTTTTGCATAATCACAAAAATTATTCGAATACTCAAAAGTATAACTAATTTGGGAGTTCAGTTTTGTAGAAATAAATTAATTTTGAATAAAAAGTTCACAAATGCAGATTACTTTTAAATTGCTCAAAGGCGCAGCAGCGGAAATCATTCTACCCTATTTGGACATTATGAATCAACAAAAAGTGCCCATGGATTTGCTAAAAGCACGTTTTTCTGAAATGCTAACACAACATTATGAAGCTTTTGGTATTTATGATGGCGCACAGTTAATTGGTTGTTTTGGATTGTGGAGCATGACGCGTCATTATTGCGGAAAAAGCGTTGAGCCAGATCATGTATACATCGAAGAAACATACAGAAGTAAAGGAATAGGAAAGCAATTATTTGAATGGATTGAAGCTTATGGGAAAGAAAAAGGCGTCACTACGATTGAATTGAATACATATGTGCAAAACTTTCCATCGCATAAGTTCTATTATAATCAAGGATTTAACGCATTGGGCTATCATTTTTTAAAAAAAATCTAAAAATATATTTGGAACATGTGCTTCTATTTTTCTATATTTGCACCCGCAATGCGAAAGTAGCTCAGTTGGTAGAGCGTCAGCCTTCCAAGCTGAATGTCGCCGGTTCGAACCCGGTCTTTCGCTCTTCAAAAGCCGATTCATCTGAATCGGCTTTTTTTTGTGAAACTCAGTTTTGATAAGTTTGTAAAAAACGCAATCAAAACTGTAAGTTGAACAAATCCCGCTGAAAAGCGGGATCTTATACTAATATGAAATTTTATAGAAACGAAACCTCCGAACCAGTTTCTAGTTCATAAGGCATTTTTTCATATTCAAAGATTCTTGCCGTATGCGAACCTTCAAGCGTATTTGTATCGCCTTTGACGCGTATCCAACTACCTTCTCTAATTCCAACAACAGGAAGTGTATTAAATTTATGAAATTCTTTGATTCTAGTTTCGCGCGTTTCGCCCATGTGTGTGCTGCCTTCTATCGGATCTAAATAATGTGGATTTATATTGAAAGAAACCACCCCTAAGGTTTTAAAACTTGGCGGATACATAATCGGCATGTCATTGGTCGTTTGCATGGTAAGTCCGCAAATATTACTTCCAGCACTTGTCCCTAAATAGGGGGTTCCGTCCAAAATAGCTTCTCGCAACGGTTGCATCACTTCAAATGTATACAGTTGAGAAACCAACAAAAATGTATTTCCGCCACCTGTAAAAATTCCTTTTGCGTTGGCAATAGCTTCCACAGGATTTTCAAATTCATGAATTCCGCGAACGGTTTTTCCAATCTTTTCAAAAGCTTTGTCCGCTGCAGCGGTATATTCATCATGTGTAATTCCTCCAGGACGTGCGTAGGGAATAAATAAAATTTCTTCCGTATCTTTATAGAACGAGGTGAGTTCGTCAAGTAAATAAACTAAATAACCACTTCCGTGGACGGTTGAAGTACTGGCAATAATGATATTTTTCATGATGTTTATGAGCTAATATGGATAAAATACTAAATGAACCTTAAAAGTAATGATTTAATGGATTTAACAAAATTTTAATGTACGTTGGCATTTTTTTAAGGACAATTGTCAATTTCTTTATACCGTATTTACAACCACGCGTTTAACCAACAATACCAAACCTATGAAACAAGCACTACTCTTATACTGCCTTTTTATTTCCACACTACTGCTTGCGCAAGATAGCGATCGTAAAATTTTACGCGGTGCTGTAATTTACAGAAACGTCAATGTTGTTGGAGTAAATATTGTAAATAATACCACTAGTAAGGGGACCACTACGAATCAGAAAGGAGAGTTTGAAATTTTGGTAAAAGTAGATGATATTTTAGTATTTTCTTCTGTACAATACACCATTCGAGAAATTGTAATTACGGATAAAATTATCAATAACAATCGATTGGTTGTGGAGGTAAAAGAAAAAATTGAAGAACTCGACGAAGTTGTCATCAGTCCTGAAAATCAGGATAAATTTTTAGATTTTCAAGAAGAACAAATCGTAAAATACAAAGATTATCAATTTGCACCAGATCAATATTCTTCTGTAAAAAATGAAGCGCTTGGACAAACAAATTTTCAAGGAGCTAACGTTTTAGGACTTGTTGGAATGTTGTTAAATTCTATTATCGGAAAAGGAAAAAAGAAAGAAAAAGAAAAGGCTATACACGAGCGTACCAGTTTTAATGAAGTACGCTATCGCTATAAGGATGAATTTTTTACAAATAATTTGGGCATCCCTAAAGATAAAATTAGCGCATTTTTATATTATTGTGACGATCAAATGCCTTCCGAAGATATTTTTACGAATAAAAATGAATTTTTAATGATTGATTTTATGGTGAAGCAAAGCAAAGATTTTCTGGAATCTATCAAGAAAAAAGACTAAGCAAGCTTGAAACAAAAAGGAACCCATGTAATTTTGGAATGCTTTTTGGATATCTTTGTCACAACAAAAATAAAAGAGACATACTTCCATGAAAATTCAAAAAATACTAATGCTATTGATTGCCATTCCGCTACTATCGTTTGTAACGGAACATAAATTCTACGTAAGTGTGACCAATATTGAACATAGCAAAACTGACAAAGCATTACAAATAACGACTCGAATCTTCATCGATGATTTTCAAAAAGTATTAGAAGAACGGTATGAACTTACAGAAGAATTGACCACGGAAAAAGCAATCCAAGAAGTGGAACAAATGATGAAAAAGTACCTCTCAAAAAAGCTCAAAATTTGGGTGAATGGTGAACTAAAAACATGCCGCTTTATCGGGAAGAAATATGAAAATGATGTCACAGTTTGCTATTTAGAAATTACGGGCGTTGAACGTGTCACTGCACTCGAAATTGAAAACGCTATTTTATACGAATTAGAAGAAGATCAACAGAACTTAGTCCACGTAAAAATCAACGATCAGCGTAAAAGCTTATTACTAGTAAAAGAAAACGATAAAGGTTTGTTAAATTTTTAACAAAAAATATTCAAAATAGTTACTTTTAGGGTTTGAAAAATAAAAACCTATTTAAAAACCTAATGAAACGTATACATTTCTACATTTTCGCATTCCTATGTATGGGAGTGAATCTTGCTTTAGCTCAGGATAGCCAAGAAGACAACAAACCCCAAGGACATATCAATCAAAATAAGTTTAGGCAACTTTACCAAGAATTTTCTACGCCAAACATGTACAGAACTGCATCTGGAGCACCTGGAAAAGCGTATTACCAACAACAGGCTGATTATCAAATGGATATAGAGCTTGATGATAAAAATAAAAAAATAAATGGTGTTGAAACCATCACGTATACCAACAACTCTCCGGACGATTTAACCTACCTTTGGGTACAATTGGATCAAAATGTACGTGCTAAAAATTCACAAGCAAAACTTAAAAACGGAGCTAGTATGCCTCGTTTGCAAAGAGCTTCAACATTTGTAAGCAGCTATGTATCTGACCCTTATGAAGGAGGCTTTAATATTGATTATGTAAACGATGATAAAGGGAAACCCATGTCATTTACGATCAATGAAACCATGATGCGAATTGATTTGCCAAAAGCATTAAAATCGGGTGATAAAATTTCATTTTCTATCAAATGGTGGTATAATATCAACAATCACGTTACAAATAGAGGACGTTCTGGTTACGAATTTTTTAAAAAAGATGGAAACTATGCGTATGTAATAGCTCAGTTTTTCCCAAGAATGGCAGTATATAATGATGTGGAAGGATGGCAAAACTATCAATTTTGGGGAAGTGGTGAATTTGCATTGCCATTTGGAAACTACGAAGTAAGTATCACGGTTCCAGCAGATCATATTTTGGATGCAACTGGAAAGTTACAAAACAGAAAAAGTGTATTTACAAAAGAAATGATGAAGCGTTATGAACGTGCATTAGAATCGTATGACAAACCTGTTATTATTGTAACACAAGAGGAAGCGGAAGCTGCAGAAAAAGATTTTTCTACCAAAAAGAAAACATGGAAGTTTTATGCTGAAAATGTGAGAGATTTTGCCTTTGCAACTTCTCGTAAATTTATTTGGGACATGCAAGCTGTTGATGTTAATGGTAAAAAAATAATGGCAGTATCGATGTATCCGAAAGAAGGAAATCCACTTTGGGAAGAATACTCTACCAAAGCTGTGGCAAGTACATTGAAAAGCTATTCAAGACACACCTTTACTTATCCATATCATAAAGCAATTTCGGTACACGCCAAAAATCAAGGAATGGAATATCCAATGATTTGCTGGAATTACGGACGACCAAATGAAGACGGAACGTATTCTAACCGTGTAAAATTTGGAATGATTAGCGTAATTATTCATGAAGTAGGACACAACTTTTTCCCAATGATTGTGAATTCTGACGAGCGTCAATGGGGATGGATGGATGAAGGTTTAGATACGTTCATGCAATATTTAGCAGAACAAGATTTTGCAAAATCGCATCCGGAATCTGTAGAATCAAACGGCGGAAAATATCCTTCACGTAGAGGAGAACCTTCTAAAATTGTTCCATATATGAAAGGAAGTCAAGACAGATTATCTCCAATCATGTCAAATCCAGAAAATGTATATCAATTAGGACCTAACGCTTACGGAAAGCCAGCAACTGGATTAAATATCTTACGTGAAACCATCATGGGACCAGAAGCATTTGATCACGCATTTAAAACATACGCACAACGTTGGATGTTTAAACACCCAAGTCCCGAAGATTTCTTTAGAACGATGGAAGATGCCTCAGGAATCGATTTAGATTGGTTTTGGAGAGGTTGGTTTTACACCACTGATTATGTTGATATAGGTATTGAAAGTGTGAAAAAATACCAAGTAGGTACCCGTAAAACTGAAAAAGAAGATTATGTATACTTCATTTCAGAAGATGATGAGCGTTATAAAAAAGAAAACGAAGGGAAAGAAATTGTAGATATAGAAGGAAACGAGTTATTAAAAGATTACTTACTAGACAATTTTACTGCTGCTGAAAGAGCTGCATTAGATACTCCTAAATATTTTTATGAAGTATCATTTAACAAGCCTGGCGGATTGGTAATGCCAATTATTGTAGAGTGCACGTATGCAGATGGCTCCACAAAAATGATAAAATACCCAGCTCAGATTTGGAGAAAAAATGATAACAACGCTACCATAGTGATTGCTTCTAGTAAAGAAATCAAAAATATTCAACTAGATCCTAAGCTAGAAACCGCTGATATTGATACGTCAAACAATACCTGGCCAAGTGAAAAAGGGAATACAGACTTCAATAAATTTAAAAATGATACGATCAAACAATAACCGAATTCAAAAATAAATTCATAAAAAACCAGCTTAATTGCTGGTTTTTTTATTACATACTATTTACTTGTTTATATTTGTAGAATAATAGAACAAGTATGGCATTATTTATTAGTGGAGGAGAGATCGTTGTAATTATGCTTATTGTAGTGATGGTATTTGGTGCAGACAAGATTCCTGAAATTGCAAGAGGCTTAGGAAAAGGGATGCGACAACTAAAAGATGCAACCAACGAAATAAAGCACGAAATCCAAAAAAGTGCAGAAGACAATGGACTCAACACGGACATTGCAGGTGATGTTCAAAAAGAAATCAATAAAGTAAAAGAGGACATCGAAGACATGTCTGGTCCTATCAAAAGGCAACTTTAATGCTTGATGATATACTTACATACGATCAAGAATTATTAATCTACGTAAACAATCTGGGCGAAATTCACTTTGATAGCTTTTGGATTTTCGTCACAAATTTCATTTATTGGGTGCCATTATTACTTTTTGTTTTTTATAAAATTCATAAAAATTTACCAAAACATCAAGCGCAATACATTATTGGCTACGGACTTTTCATTTTAGTTTTTTCCTTGCTTTTAGTTGAAATTATAAAAATTGGCGTGGAACGTATTCGCCCCTGTAATGATCCTTTAGTAGCACCCTTCATCAATATTATTATAAAACCAGAAAACTATAGTTTCTTCTCAGGACATGCTACCGTTTCTTTTGCCTTAACTACGTATTTATTTTTAATCCTCAGAAAAGTATTCTCTTGGATTGGTTTTCTATACATTTGGCCCTTATTTTTTATATACAGTCGCCTCTACTTTGGCGTACATTATCCTTCAGATATTTTGACAGGAATTTTTGTTGGAATTTTAATCGGAATTGTATTTTATCGAATTTATAATGCGCGCATAGTAAAATTACGAATTTATTAATATATTCGTTAAAATTTTAACCAATCAACAATAAATTATGAAAAATCTTAACCTGAGATTAGCCCTTCTTATGGTGGCTTTAGGCGTAGTTTCTTGCTCTAAAGATGCACCAATCAACGAAAATTTAGAAGAAGAAAACAGTATTGTTTTAGTACAGCGCACGCCACTTTCACCCACAGAAATTAATGCCAAAATCAATGAAACCATTGCAAATCGTGAAAAATTTGAATGGAAAAACACAGATGCACATACCATATGGAGCGCAACAGTTCATGGAGATCAAATCCTCACTATTGGATATGGAGTTGATGATGCTGATTTTAGCAAAGAAAATTCGAATGCCAGCGAAATAAAAGACTTTTTAATTCAGCGTATTGCTGCTGTAGAAGCTGGAGGACAAAAAAGAACGCGCGATTTCCTCATTGATGAAGACGACAAACTAAACATTATTGATGTAAAAATTGAAGACTTAGCCACGGTTGAAGATTTATTGGCACAAACAGGAATTCGATATATAGAGCCATCTGGCTATCGGTATTTATTACACCAAGGTGGAACAACAGAATCTGGAGCAGGATGCGGATATGAGTCTGAAACGTTAAATTCAGCCGATTATACCACCGTAGCGCCAGGTGCAAAAGTACCTTGGACATTTTATGAACATAACATTCCATCTGCGTGGACGTACAGTACAGGTGCTGGCGTTGGAATTGGCGTGATTGATACAGGATTGACTCCAAATAATTCATTGATGAATGGAAACTTCAATGATGGATATTCTTCTGGAAGATACGTTCGAAAATATGGTACGTATGTAGATTCGTTTTGGCCGTGGTCGTCTAACACCGATGGACCCAATGATAAATGCGGACACGGAACAAGTATGACTTCCGTAGCAACAGCACCAAGAAATAATGATGGAATGCCAGTCGGAGTTGCCTATAATGCAAATTTAATTAGCTATCGTGGAACTAAAAATGTACTTTTAGATGGATATCATGAGCAAAAAGGTGTTGCAAACGCACTAAAAGCACTTGGTAATAGAAGTGATGTAAAAATAATTTCAATGTCTATTGGACATATCTTTTCCGTAGGTAGAATTTCGGATGCCGTACGATATGCAAACAATAGAGGAAAATTAATCTTCGCAGCTGGTGGAACTTCCACAACTTTTACTAACTTTGTAGGAGTTATATTTCCTGCATGGATGGATGAAACTGTTGCCGTAACTGGAGTAACAGACGCTAATTATTATAAAGAGTGTGATATATGTCACAAAGGAAGTGACATTGACTTTACCGTAGTGATGCAGCGCGATGGAAACGGAAGTAGAACAACACCAGTATTGAGTTACTACAACGGACAAACCGATTATGTTGGTGGTTCGTCAGTAGCAACAGCAACCACAGCAGGAATTGCAGCCTTAGTATGGTCGAGACATCCTAGCTGGACAAAAACACAAGTATTAAACAGATTGAAGCAATCTGCAGATTTCTATCCAAACAAAAATTCCCAATATGGATATGGAAATATAAACGCTTTGCAAGCAGTTCAATAGAACAGTTGGCATATTTAGTTTAGTAAATAGGGAGAAACTCTTGTCGTCATGGCAAGAGTTTTTTTAATTCTAAGCTTTTGTATAAGCTATTGAATTAAGCTCGCAATAAATTTTTTCTAAGAAAAAGCGATCTATGAAGTAATCACGATGACAATCACACCTATGAGTTTGGCATATTTTCAAGGTGTAATGTCTACTTCTTGGGTAAATTTCTGTTCGTACGCGATGATTCGTGGAGACACTTTTCCAATTAGCAACAAAAGAGAGTAATCCGATCATAAAAAGGGCTTATTTTTTCAATGTAAGTTTTATAAAGAATACAAGTTATTGTTATTTTATAAATCAAAAAAAACCACTATTGAGAAGTGGTTTTATAAAATTATCAAAAGTTAATGTATAGAATTGATGAGCAATGCTACTTAAAAATCTTTTTTTCTACATTTTCTGTAGATGTTTAATACTGGTAATAACACCCATAATGACAACATTCCTATAGAAATAAACAGTCCAAAATTAGTTCCAAAAAACTTCTGAAAAACGGCTCCCGTATAGCCTAATAAAGCGGAGACATCTAATTTTAATAAAATTAAAATACGAGATAAATCAATTGGATTGAATAACGTAGCTCCAATAGAAAAACTATCAAGCGGATACGATTGAAATGCAATTAAGGACATTAAAAATAAACCATCATAAATAACCGCCATAAAAAGCCATACGAGGATTGCATAGCTAAATCCTTTGATTTTATTTTCATTATACAAGGCAATATTAAACGCAAGTGCTGTAAATATTAAGGTCAAAAATGTTCCTGTGACGAGCAACAATACAAAATCCCATATTTCATTAGATTGAAACAATCCGTACAACACAAAAGGAATTCCTAATCCCAATATCAGACTCATGGTGAGTGATAAGGCAACACCTAAATATTGCCCTATAAATATTGACGATCGCTTAATCGGTTGCGCCAATAATAATTCGGTAAATTCTTTAGAATTATAATAATACATCACTCCAAAAATGGTTCCTATCAGTGGTACTAAAATGATGATTACATTCATTAACGTAATCACTGCTTTTGACAAATCGTTGTTTAAAAAAAGCAACACAGAACCTAGTAATAAATAAAATAGCAAGTACACATAACTCCATCTACTTCGGATTAAATCATAGAAACTATATTTTAATATTTTAAGCATTGTCATAAGTTAAAAGGTTAGCAATCGCGCGTTCAAAATTAGCTTCTTTCGTTTGTGTTTTCAGTGCATCGATGTTTCCTTTGAAATAGACTTTCCCTTCCAGTAAGAACACAATTTCGTCTGCCATTTCTTCAACAAAACTCATGATGTGTGATGTAATTAAAATGATTTTCCCCTTGGCTTTTTCTTCTTTGATGAGTTCTTTTAAATGTATCAATGCAATAGGATCTAAACCCGCAGTTGGTTCGTCTAAGATGATTATTGGACTATCGAACATGAGTGAAAGCACCAAATTTACTTTTTGTTTTGTCCCGCCGGAAAGGTTACTCAATTTTTTTGAGAGAAAAGGTGCTAACTTGAATAATGCGATCAGTTTTTTATCTTCTCCCGGACGGTTTCGCAAGTCTTTGATCATGGCAATAAGTTCTTTTACCGTAAGGTTTGGTGGAAAATTGGCTATTTGTGGTAAATAATCTATCTGATCTCTGTATTTCCAGTTTTTCTTTATGGAAATAGTATCAATGAGTAGTGTTCCTTTATTTGGCACTACCATTCCTAAGATTGTTTTGATTAGCGTTGTTTTGCCAGAACCATTAGGTCCTAAAATGGCGAAAATTCCTTTTTTGGTGATATTCAAATCGATTCCTTTGAGGACTTCATTTTTGCCAAATCGTTTGTGTAATTGTTCTATTTGAATCATTGATATCGCTTTATTTGTGGAGTCATATCCAATAAATTATCGGGTGTAAATACGGGAGATACTTTTTCTGAAAAGTCAATAATATCAATAAATAAACTTCGCATGAGTATGATGGTTTCAGGTGTTTTGTTGACGATATACGAAAATAGTTTTACAGGTCTGTACGGAACATCGCCTACACCATCTTCATCCAAATCATAGCCTGTGTAACTGCTCCAATAGTTATGTTGAAAAACATTGTCATTTAGTTTATTGTAATACGAAACATCAAAGGAATTGTACAGAAAATTATTTTTCTCAAAAGTGTTGGCATAACATGCTCCTAGCACTTTGATAGCGTATCCATTACTGATAAAATTATTATCGGAATAGACCACTCTATTTGAACCTTCAATATTAATAGCGACCGTGTTTTCTTCAAATACATTGTGTTTAATTTCGGCATCATTTATTTCTTTTAAGAGCAACCCAAAAGCTGCCGTTCCCCAATTTTTCTTAAAAGTATTGTGAAGCATTTTTATGCGTTTTGAAAACATGACTGCCACGCCAGCGCCGTTATTTTCAAAAGTATTATTGGTGTATAAATCGTCATTAGAAAACATAAAATGCAATCCATAGCGTAAGTTGTTTGTGCTCGTATTTTCATTGATGACAATGTGATCTGAAAATTCTAAATAGATCCCGTCACGCACTTTTTGGACAATATTTCGCTCCACAAGTATGTTTTTTGAATGCCATAATTGAATGCCATTTCCTGAATTATATTCGTCTTGTGCATCGCCAATAATTTTGTTATGATAGATTTTTCCATGACTGGATTTTTCTATGTAAATCCCAAAAAATAAATTTTCTAATACAACATTCTGTATGACAAAATTTTTACTTCTTACAACGCGTATCGCTGCATGATCGCTCGTGTAACTAGTTCCCACGTTGATGATGAATAAGCCGTCTATCGTTACATGATCTGAAACTACACGTATAATTTCTCCTTGATCTTCACCATCAATTACTGGAAAATTTTCACCTATAATTGTCAATGGTTTATCTACAACAATGTTGTACTCTTTGTACGTTCCTTTTTTGACCAAAATGGTATCACACATCATAGAAATTTTGATGGCTTCTTTGAGCGAACGAATCTTACAATCAGCACAAACTTCGATAGTTTGCGCAGTTATTGAAAAGCCGTAAAAGAGCACTAGTATAAACAGCAATTTTTTGAGTAGATCCATGATTAAAATGATAATGCTATGTATATTACTTTTTGTTTAAATGTACTTTTAACGCTTCCCAATTGTAAAGCTTTCCTCCTTTTTCGGATTGAATTTTTTCAGCATTCTCAGTCTTTTCAAATGCTGTCAAATATGCGCCCATAGGACTCGGTAAATTTTCGCTTATTAAAAAAGTAGCTTCCTGAATTTTTATCAATTCAGTTGGAGCTTCGTAATAATTTGTGAGTAGGTTTCCTATTTGAAGTTCTTTGGTTTCTGCCATATAGTTTAGCATACACTCAGTAGCATCAAACTTGAATACTTTTCCTTTTTCTGTGATCAATTCCGATCCGTGAATTTTATCAACAATGGTCATTTTACAAAAGTGGCAACCATCATTTCCGTAATCAATTGATTGAGGATTCGTGTTGCAGGCATTTAGCATTAGAAACACTAAAAGACCAACGACAATTTTGTTTAGATTTTTCATGTGTTAATTGTTTTTGATTTTTTCCCAATAAAATAAGCCATAAGCGTGCATAACATTCCTATTCCCATGAGATAACCTCCCAAACGTGGATATGAATACGCATCAAAGTTTAGCAGCTTTTGATGTCCAAATAATGGTGGTTTGTAACTCATAGGCGTACCATCAGAATTTTGGAGTTTCATAATGGCATTCGGATCTAAATTGGTTCCGTAATCTATCATCCAAGCATTGAAATCATACATTCCTAAAATCCCTAAAATAGTCATGAGTAGCAACCAACCTAGAAACCAATGATAACTTACTTTTCCAAAATAGCCCAAGAATCCAATCAAAATACCCAATATTGCCATACTACCAATAACGAGTGGAAATACCTTAAATTCCCACATATCAATAGCTTTCGGAATTGTTTTCATTCCTATGTAATGATTGAGTCCATCAATGTTTTGAATGTCAAATTCGTTCATTCCCTGTATGCCATTTATATAAATATTCATTCCTAATGGTTCCGGATATTGAGGTGCGCCTAACATAATATTCCATAAAGGAAATTGGAATAAGCCCATTAATAATAAGGCACCAAGAATCATCAGCATACTGGCTTTTTTCATTTTAGTAAAAGTTATTGAGATTACGCTTTTATAAAAGCATTCTTATAAAATAGGTGAGTTTTAAACAGGTAGCATCATAAACTACCTGTTTAAAACTCTAATTATTAATCTTGTTAATCTCCTCCTAAAGACCAACTTATTTTTATATCAGAATCCGCAGGAGAAACTCTCACATAACCCTGCATTTCTTGGTGAAGTGCCGAACAAAAATCGGTACAATAAAAAGGCCATACACCTACTTGTTTCGGTTCCCAAACCGAAGTTTTCGTTTGTCCCGGCATGATGAGTAATTCGGAAGTATTCTGACCAATCATCGCAAAACCGTGTGGCACATCAAAATCTTGCTCGTGGTTTGTAATGTGGAAATACACCTTGTCGCCTACTTTTACACCTTCAATATTATCGGGTGTAAAGTGACTTCGTATGGTAGACATATACACATGTACTTCTTTTCCGTTTCTGACTACTTTTGCCTGATCGGGACTTGTAACTGCATACGGATGTTTGTTTTCGTCTAATCGATATAATTTCTTAGATTTTGGCGCGAGCAAACTTGCGGGACATCCGGCTGCGTAATGTGGTTCACCATGCGTAGGGAAATCATATAGCAATTCCATTTTTTCTCCAGAGATATCATAAATCTGTGCTGAATGCTCCATTTCTGGTCCCGTAGGCAAGTATCTATCCTTCGTAATTTTATTCAGTGCAACTACATATTTTCCAAATGGTTTTGCAGAGTTTCCGCCGGGAATCATGAGGTGTCCCACAGAATAATAGGTAGGTTTTCTATCGATTACTTCCCAAGTTCCGAGTTTCCATTTTACCACTTCCGAAGAGATAAAGAATGTTGTATACGCATTCCCTTTTCCATCAAACTCGGTATGTAGCGGTCCTAAACCACCACTTTTTACAGTTCCAGCTAGTACATCTTCAAATTTTAATATCGGAATCCCATACGCTTCACCATCAAATTTTTTGCCTTCTATCGCTGCAATCATTTTGTCAAATGAGTGTACTGTTAAATCTGCAGAAAGCTTTCCATTACCAATGATGTATTGTCCTGATGGATCAACGTCACAACCGTGAGGAGATTTTGGCGTAGGCAAAAAGTATACTGCGCCCGGCACATCTAAAGGATTTACCGTAAGCACTTCTTTTTTCATGGTGGTGGTTGCCGTATGCGTCGCTTCGTCATATACATTGTGTGCATAGTTGGCTGGCATTTTTGTTCCGCCACCATTGTTAACGTATGCTTCAATTTTTTTCCAATTGATCGCCGCTATAAAATCCTTATCGTTTTGAGAAGCGTTCACTTCTTGCAATGTACTCGCTTCCTCAGTATTATAAGTTGTAAAGAAGAACCAACCGTGTGATTTTCCACGTCCTGGATGCGAAAGATCATAGTTAAAACCAGGCATTATGAGTTGGAATTTTATGTCCATCCGCCCGTCATGTACTTGATCAACACTGATGAATGATAAAGACCCTTTAAAGTTCCCTTTGTATTCATTTATGGGCATGTCACGTTGTGGAATTGGTACAGAAAATCGAGTTCCTGCCACTACATATTCTGTGTTTTCTGTTACGAAAGAGGAACTGTGATTCCCTGCACTATTAGGGATTTCAATGATTTCTTCCGTTTCAAAAGTGGTCAAACTTATTCTTGCAATTCTTGGTGTGTTGTTTCCATTGATAAAAATCCAACGTCCATCTAGTTCTCCATTTGTTTGAGAAATATCGGGGTGATGCGAATCGTCCCAAGGGACAAAACCGTGAGAAGTTTGTAACATCGGTTTTGTTTCCTCAGAATAACCATAACCAGAAGTTGGGAATTGAGAGAATACTGGTATTTCTTTGAACATTCTACCGGAAGGTAACCCATACACCGTTAAGTTACCACTATAACCACCCGATAAAAAGGCATAGAATTCGTCTTGTTCTCCAGGAGCCACATATACTTTTTCTGCCGCACTGGAACTTAATGCGCCGCTCGATCCTTTTTGACCATTGTTATTCCCACAACTTGTAAGCAGCATCAAAGCAACAAAGAGTGATCCTAATTGAAATTTATATTTTTTCATTTGTTTTATATTTAGTTGTTATTCGTTTTATTCAGGTAAAATCACTTTGTCTACTACATGTACAATACCATTCCCTGCTTTTACGCTTGCTAGTATTTTTGCGCCACCTATGTATACATCATCTCCTTTTACTTCTACTTTTACACTTGTATCATCAGCTTGTCCTAGTTTTTTAAAATTCTTTAAGAAGTTTTTATCGTAGTTTCCAGCAGTTACGTGATGCTTTAAAATAGTTGCTAATTTTTGCTTGTTTTCTGGCTTCAGCAATTCTTCAACAGTTCCAGCAGGTAAGGCTGCAAAAGCTTCATTTGTAGGCGCAAATACCATTAAAGGACCTGCATTTACAAGGACATTTTCTAGACTTGCCGCTTGCACTGCTGCTACAAGTGTGGTATGATCGGGTGATTTCATAGCGATTTGCAATACATTTGGTGTTGAACTTTCGTCTCTTATAAAGGCTTGCCCTTTTTGACTATCGGAAGTAACTTTTTGTGTAGTTTGTGTAGATTTATTTTCTTGCTTGGTTTCATTGTTACAACTGTAAAGAAAAACAAGAAATACAGCTAAAAGAATTGCTTTAAATACTTGGATGGTTTTCATACGGATACTATTTTAAGGTTCGAAAATATTCTAGAATGTCACGCGCTTGCGCTTCCGTTAAATTCTGGTTTGCCATGGCAGCTCCATTAAATTCAACCAATAAATCTTTTGCACATTGATCTTCTTCAGTCATCAACTTTGGATCTAGAATCATGTTCATAATCCATTCTGGACTTCTGCGCTTTAATATTCCTGTTGGATTAGGTCCAATGAAACGCTTGTCTGTTTTGTGACATGCTGTACAATTCGTTTTGAAGAGTGCAGCACCTCTTTCTACCATTGCATTGTCAATAGTAGCATCTAGCGTTAGCGATTTAATTATTCCAACACCTTTATTATCTAGTGTTATTCTTTGGGAAGCGGGCGTTTCATTCTTAGTCTTACCTATTTGAATTTCCCCTTTCTTCTTTTCTTCTTTTCCTCCACAGCTTACCAATACTCCTAGTAGTAAAAGAAAAGTTAATTTGATTATTTTTGTCATTATATAAAGGTATTATTTGTTGATACTCATTCTAATAGTTCAAAATTAGGTAAGAAAAAAAGGAGAAAAAATGACTTTTATCATATAAAGGATATTTTTATCCTTTATATATTTGTAGAATTAATTGTTATAGACAAAGTATGTTTTCTAAAGCGTGTGAATATGGCATAAGAGCGCTGATTTTTATAGCCATGAAATCGAGTAAAGGAGAAAGAGTTGGCATTATTGCGATTGCTACGGCAATAGATTCGCCTAGTGCTTTTACAGCAAAAATTTTACAAAAACTGGTGAAGGCTAATATTATAAAATCTGTAAAAGGTCCGTATGGTGGATTTGAGATTTCTGAAGAAGGTTTACAGCAAACAAAATTAATAGCTATTGTAAAAGCTATTGATGGCGCTGATGTGTATAACAGATGTGGATTGGGTTTGTCGGAGTGTAATGAATTAAAGCCCTGCCCGCTTCACGATAAGTTTAAACAAGTGAGAACGGGTCTTAAAACAATTTTAGAAGCTACTTCTTTAAAGGAATTAGCATTACAGCTCGAAAATGGCAACGCATTTTTAAAATTGTGATCGATCAACAGTATTCATTTATTTTAAAGCTTTTTCTATATTTTCGATCAATTTTAAGATATTTTTTCTGTTTTTTGATTGTTCTTTAGTTCCTGAGTAATCTATTAAAATAGCATTCTCTTTTAAATAAACAACATATTGATCTTTAGCTTCCTTTTCGTTTTTCCAAGTGATCACTCCTTTTTTATTTTTTGATGGTTTTCCTAGTTTTTTCTCAACGATAGAAAAGACTTCTTTATAATCATCTGAAGCGATGTCACTTTCGTAGGTAGCGTTGACAGTATTGGTGATTTTTGTGCTTGCTTCGTTATTTTCAATGGTAGTAGTAGCTGAATGTGTTTCTGAAAATGTAGTGGATTGCGAATGTTTTTGAGCTTTCATAGTGTAGAAATTTAGTGATAGAACTACTATTAATAATAGACTTTTCATAATTAATAAGTTTGATCTATTTAAAAGTAAGATATTTATGTAAGAATTGGTTATGGTTTAACCATAAAAAACCATCAGTTAATTTCGTCTAATTCTAGTTGATTTTTAATTAATTCAAAATAACTACCTTCAGATTCCACTAACTCTTGATGAGTTCCGACTTCTTTTATTTCCCCCGTTTCCGATAATACAATGATTTGATCCGCATTGCGAACCGTACTTAGTCGATGCGCAATAAGCAATACCGTTCTTTCCGCAAAGAATTCATTAAGATTATTAGATATCGCTCTTTCATTTTTAGCATCTAAAGCAGAGGTTGCTTCATCAAAGAAAATGTATTCAGGGTTTCTATAAATGGATCTTGCTAAAAGAATTCGCTGTTTCTGACCTGTACTGACCTCAACTCCTTCATTTCCAATTTTTGTTTGGAATTTCATCGGACATCCAGCAATGAAATCATAAATCATTGCCATTTTTGCAGCATGTTCTAAACGTTCCTGATCCAGTGCTTCTGAGAGTACTATATTTTTCTCAATACTGTCATTGAAAATAAATCCTTCCTGTAACACTACTCCACATTTTTTTCGCCAATCATCGTGTTGTATTTCATCGAAATTGGTATCGCCCACAGCAATAGCTCCTTCAGTGACATTGTAAAATTTTAAAATGATTTTAAGAATCGTCGTTTTTCCACAACCACTCGGACCTACCAAAGCCGTTATTTTTTTGTGTGGAATCTTAAAGCTAAGATTTGATAATACATTTTTGGAAGTCCCGCTGTATTTGAAAGAAACATTATCAAAAACAAGATCTCCCGTGATGTTTTTAGTACTTGATATTATATTTTCAGATTCATCATCTTTGTGATGAATTTCAGATATTCTTCTCAGTGCTAGTTTAACATCTTGAATACTGTTTACAAAGGTTACAATTCGTTCAATAGGAGAGTTTAAGTGACCTATGATGTATGAAATTGCAAGTAATGTTCCAAATGTAATACTTCCATTGATAACCATTACCGAAGCTGATAGAATTAAGAATAGATTTTTTAATTGATTGATTATTGAAGCACCATCAAGTTGCATTTGCTCCACTTTTAAGCTACTCATGTCTCTTTCGAAGAGTTTGGTTTTGATAGCTTCCCATTCTTCCACTTTTTTACCACTGTAACCGTTCAGTTTAATGTCTTGCATTCCATTGATTAACTCAATAAGTTTGCTGTTTTCTTTACTTTTTAACGAGAAATATTTAAAATCTAACACTTTTCTTTTGTCAAAAAAGAGCATCGTCCAAGAGAAGTGAATTATAGTTCCGACGAAGAAAATAAAGAATAGTTCTTGATCGTACCATAAGAACAATCCACTGAAAAGAATCACATTAAAAAACGAAAATAAAGCACTTATGGAACCCGAAGTCAGAAAACGTTCTAACAAGTCATGATCACCAACTCTTTGAAATAAATCTCCGGTAAGTCGTGAATCAAAATATGAAATTGGCAATGAAATTAGTTTTTTGATGAAGTTTGAAATTAATTTGATATTGAACTTCATGCTCAACTTTAATATGACCCAATTTCTAATAATTTCAGCCAATTTGAATCCTAAAAATAGAAGTGCATACGCGCCACATGCCATATACACAAAGCTGATATCGCTATTTTTTACGCCCGAATCAATAATTTGCTGCGTGATGTATGGGAATATAAGTTCAAAAGCACTTGTAATAAGAAATAATAGGGTAATTTTTAAGAAGGTATATTTGTAACTGATTAAATGACTTTTTAGAAACTCAACAACTTTATTCGTTTTTCGTTCTTCAAATGTAATTTGCTTGAAGTCTGGTTTTGGTTCTAATACTAAAATGATTCCTTTATCTTCTATAACCGCTTTTTCATTATCGAGCCAACCTTTTAGGAAATCTGGAATGGTATAGGACACTTTTCCCAATTCAGGATCAGATACATATACAGATTTCTTCGTTATTTTATATACAACTACAAAGTGTTCTTGATTCCAATGTACAATGCACGGAAGCGGAATAGATTCTTGCAACATTGTAAAGTTTTCTTGCGCCGGAACCGCTCTGAACCCTATTTTTTCGGCAGCCAAAATAAGTCCCGTCAACGATGTCCCTGAACGTGTTGTTTCACCCAAAGACCGCAATAATTCTATACTTACTTTCTTTTTATAGAATTGAGAGACGATCTTGATACAAGATGGTCCGCAGTCTTTTGCTTCGGATTGAATGTATATGGGAAATCTACTTATCATAAATTTTTCTTATAGTGTTGTAGTCTAAAAAATAAACAATTTTAAAGGAAAAGGTATCGATTCCATTGTTATTAAATGTGTTTTCTACATTTCTTATAAAGTTAGTTTCTAATATGTTATCACTTCCTCTAATCGATTTTTGCCAATTGACAGAAAGCTCACTTCCGGGTGTAAATTGCCAACGAAAAAGAAAGTCTAGGTTGAATAAATTAAAATTAATTTGACTGTTTGTTAAGTCGACCGCTTGTGGATTCGGTCGATAATCTCCATTTTCGTTTACTAAAAATAGGTTTTTATTTTCTACATACGCCCAAAAATGTCTTAATTTCAAAGATAAACCCATTGTATTGGATATGAGATAATTGGTACTCACATTGGTGGTTAGATTGTACACGTCTCTTTGTGTATAGTTGAGTGTATTATCGTCATTTATTGGGCTTCCATCTAAGAAAATAACTCCCATATTAGCATCTAAGAAGCGTAAATCTTGATTAAGGTTTAGTGTAAGTCGTGTTCCAAATACTTTATTTAATTGATATCCAACTCTAAATTCATGATCGTATGGAGTATCAAAATAATGTTTGTAAAAGCTGTAAAATTGCGCATAGAAACTACGATTGGTATTGGTAACGAGTTCTATATATGGTTCTATAAATGGAGAAATCCTCGAAAATCTGTCTACGACTCGAGGTTCAAAAAAATCTTTTCCTTCTAGTCTAAAGTTTGCACCGATGTTGACCGTATGATTGTTTTTGGTAATTGGTTGTAGATTTAGTTGAAAACTAGTAGACTCTCTAATTCCTAAGGATTTGTAATAATTTTGATTGAATGATAAGGAAGCAGAAAATCTGTTGAGTATCCAAAACGGATTGAATTTGGTATAACTTACGGATGAACTGTAAGAGCTAAGATCATTTCTGGTTAGGAATCCAAAATCATTGGGATCAAATTTTTCGTCATACGCTTCATGCGAAATACTTGCTCTAAAAGAACCGCTGGACTTTCTAGCGGAAACTCTATAAAAATATCCAAACGTGTTATCTTCTGCTGCATAATTTTGTGATAATGAAAAATCTGCATCAAACGTATATTTTTGTCCTTTTGTAAATTGCCTGTATCGTACTTCTGACAGGTTAAAATCTTCCACATCACCTTCACGAATTACGGAACTATTTGCAAAGTATAAGAAGGAATTGTTTTTTAAAACTTGTTCAAATACGATAGAGTTGTAGTTGGTGTATGGATTTACTAATTCTTTACGACCAGAAGCATATTTTGCAAATTCTCTGTTTACAAATCCGTTTAATAGGCTAATTCCAA
This sequence comes from uncultured Kordia sp., assembly GCA_964351775.1. Classification (GTDB taxonomy): domain Bacteria; phylum Bacteroidota; class Bacteroidia; order Flavobacteriales; family Flavobacteriaceae; genus Kordia. The sequence goes on from CAYGPQ010000013.1 coordinate 28,198, forward strand.
ATCCTTTTTTGGTTTTTGCGGTCAGTTTTATCAAATTGAGAATTTGTGCTGATCCTGGATTTTCTATCAGTTCATCTCCTTCTATATTGGGTGGTGAAAAATAAGGTCGTTCCCCTATCCTTCTGGAGTAGAAAAAGTTACTTTTATTAAATATTTCTGTTCCTTCGGTAAAAAATTGTCTGTTTTCATTAAAACGTATTTCAAACGCTGATAAATTGAGAACTGCATTGTCGAAGGTTGTTTGACTGAAATCTGGAATGATGGAAGCATCTACGGCAATTGCATTTTTGTATACGTATTTGATATCTAATCCGCCAGCAAAGTCTACTTCTGTTTTATCTTCTATATTATTTTTATCAATCAACAAATTTGCAAAAGGTAAAAATGTTAAATTGATCGGTGGTGCAATGTCTTTGATTCCTTTTAGATTTCCGAATTGATTTAAAAACCCGGGTTTTGTAGCATCGATTGGTGACCACCAAGCCTGTTCGTTGAGATTACTTCTGAATGTTACAATGTTGAATTTGAAATTTTCTAAATTATTTTTATCAAATCGTAAAAAATTGAATGGAATCTTCATTTCTACATTCCATCCTGTTTCAGTAATCACGGTTTCACTATACCAAACGGCATTCCATTCGGAATATTCGGAGCCATCACCTCCATATTTACTATCATACTGCACACCACTTGGTGTTAGTATAAAACTATAACCTTCACTTGCTAGCCCAAATGGATCAAGGGTTAACCCGAAATAGTCCGTATTGTTCAAGGCATCTCTGAAGGTCATGGTATTATTAATTTCTTCTTTGTTTTTCACTTGTACAATCGCTCCTAAATATAGATACGATTCGTCATATTTTATAGATAGTTGTATAGGGCTGCTACTAGGTTCACCATTATCTGGTGCTCTTTGTATTAAATAATATTCTTTAAAATCCCATGCAGATTCATCAAGTTTTCCATCGATCTTGATTTTTCCTTCAAGTTTGCTTGTTGTAAAAGTATTGGATTGTCCATAAACATCGATAAAACTTAACGATGCGAGTATTAAAAAGTACACAGTACTGCGTTTGAAGGTAAGATTCATATTGAATACTAAGTTTATGTTGGCTACTTCAAGTTTGTGTTTTAAAACTTAAAATGTTTCTAAAATTATTGACATCTATTTAATGAGAAAAAGCATTCTCAGCTATTAAAGATAATAGAAGAGAATACTTCATTCATAATTAATTTGTTTTACAAATTAATATATTAACTAGTTCACTTTTACAGAATATGTTACACTGTGTGATACACTGTGAGTTACTGTGTAAGTTACATCTACTCTAGCTGCACTACCACCGTAGATAATGTCTGTGTTTAACGGAGACTTTGTTTTTTTTCCTAAAAACTTGTCAAAACTTTTTTTACTCATAATTTCTAAATTTAAATGGTTAATAAAATAATATATAATTAATAGCTATAATTATCACGGATTAAGAACTTATAATATCAATGGTTCTGTACTTGTATGCCAATTGAATAAGTTTTTTAACGGCTGCATCATTCCAAGCTTCATTGTCCTTATCGTCACTAAGCATTCCCCATGTCACAGCAGCACCTTCATTGATTGCTTCTAAAATGTTTTCTGCAAGGTTGGAATATTTCACTACTGTTTTTTGTCCTCTCATGAAAACATACATATAGTTGTTTTCGGCATAGTATTGTATTTTAAATACAGGATTTAGCAGTACAATTTTTGCATCCTTAGTGATGTCTCTAAATACATTGGCTACATCAATATCTTCTTTAGGTAAAATAATTCCTAAAAATCCTCGATTGCTTCTTCTTCCGTAGCAGGTATCTTTGAAACTTTTCTTTAATAATTCTTTTATTGGAAGATTTAAGTCGTTAGATGAATACTGTAAGTTTTTGAGGATTTCTTGTGTAAATTCATCGTGTTTATTCATGTCATACACAGGTAATATACTAGCTTCATCGCCACGAATTTTACTACTCATAGCAGCCGCTGATATCCCAAATAATGATTGTTGAAGTAATTCTGTATTGGTAAGATCGTTTAGTAAAATTTTGATGCAGAAATAAAACCCTTCATGTTGAATAATGTACATTCCCTGATTAGACATGACGACAAGTTCATCTTCATGAATTATATTTTTTTCTGAATAATTATCTAAATAATCTGCAAAGTTTTGAACTTTTCCTTTTTTCTTGATGAGACCTCCAATTTCTTCTTTGCGTATTGGTGTCCATTCAAAAAGTGTTAAATCAGTATTGGATAGATTCAGTAAGAATTTATTTTTTGATGTGAGATCTTCTTCCAATCCATCTGGAGACCATTTGTGATCACCAAACTCTAAAGTTGCATTAATACCACCTAAAGGAATGCCTCTTTTATTGATTATAGGAGCTAAAAATTCTTCTAACGCATAATGAAGTTTATCAGACAACATGATGCCTTTGTCTACTTTTACAACCAATGTTTTATTGGGAAGTATTCTGTTTTTCCATTCTTCAATATTCTCATCCTTACGCTTTGGATTATCTTCTAAAAATCTGCATGGATCTGATATTACTGCTCCATCAATGTAGATATTGATAATATTTAGATCTAATGGCTTGTTCATTAAAGAATCAAGAGCATTGAGCGCAATATTTTTAAATGACTGATAAGGTGTTATTTTTTCTGAATAGTTAAATACAAAAGACTTATTGAATTCATTAGAATTTTCAATAATAGTATCCCACACGGAATCAATTGTATTTTCTTTTTCTATATCTTGGGTTTGTCTTTCCATCCTTATTAGCTTTCTATTTGTAAAACACAATTTTCTATAAAAATTTCTAGAATACGTTTCCCAACTCCATCTGGCCAATCATGAAACAATCCGTCTATAAAGTTTTCAACTGTATCTATTTTTCTTTCATTGATTCTGTCTATCAATTTGATTAAATCTTCATGATACGCAAGATCAATTTTGTCTGCACGATGAAATATTTTTAGTGTATCTCTGTGTTTGGCATAAGAAACGTCTGCTACAATTAACGATAGTTTTTGATGGTCTGAAATTTCATAGTCTAGCTCAAATTTATTCTTAATCGTTCCTCTATCATACCAATCATTACTAATCAGGGCATTCACATAGTCTTGAATTTGATCTTCCATAAACTCTAATAGGGTCTCATTCTTTACATCTTCATCAATTCGATCAAAAAGACTCGTTATTACAACATCATCTTCACAACCTTCATAGTTTTTCAGCGGAACTAACTCATCTAATTCTAAGTCCTCAATATCTGATACAATATCTTTTACACCACTACTAAAGACTCCATTAAAAAATCCATCGACTGTTGTATAATTAAACCAAACGGTAAGTCCAATAGAGATTTCTTCAGACCTACCAATATGATAAAAATCCCAAGGCATAAAGAAAATATCGCCATCATCAAATTTATAATCATAGCTTGTAAAAGGCAGGTAACTTTCAGGCTTCATTTCATTCTCTCTTCCATGCAGTTTTTTCTTGTAATGGTTTTGCTCCCACATGAACATCTCTTTACTACCGGGCCCTAAGTGAAAGTGCATTACAAAAGAACCAGTATGATCTTGATGTATTCCAATTGGTGTCCAACCATAATTTCCTAAAAATATAGAGAAATTAATTCCTCCTAATGGCGGTTTTTTTTCTAAAAGTGGTTGGTAATATTTTGAGATTAAGTCTCTTGTTTTTTTACTATATCTTTGTCCGTCATTCAAGATAATTCCGAACTTTTTGTCTCCAAAAACACGTTTACACCAAGGAAGAAAATCTGCTTCACTTTTCATTGGATCATTGACTATAATCTTTTCCAGATCCGTACTCATTTCTCCTCCACACCAAACACGCCAAGCTAACAGCTCTTTTTCATATTTCAAATTTTGAAACATTTCAAATATAGATTCACGCAATTCGTTTACATCATCATTAAATACATTTTTCCGTATAACTGGAAAAGACATATTCCCCGTGCTTTTCTTAAATTCTTTCCACCAATCTTCTGAGAATGGTTTTGTTTTGACATCTAATTCCATAGAGGTAAATTCTGTTTACAACAAACTTATAATAAATAATCTTAATATTTTTAATGTATAAACTTACATAATGTAGGGTTAAAACTTATTTCCAAGTTTTATTTATGATCTATTAACAACTTAAACTTATACTAAACCGTAGATTCTTCCTTCAAATATTAAGAATGTATTTTCAAAGCATTGATTTCGCAAAGCCTTGAACATTAAATAAATAAAGTGCGTTTTTTAAAAAATCTGTAGATAAAAAACTATTTGAAGATAAAAAAAGTACTAAAAATTAGCACTTTGATTTGTAACCGCGATAGGTTTTTTTTAATCCCATATTAAAAAAACAATACTTCACTTCATTCCAAAAAAAGAAGCGAGCTTCATTTCTGAAACTCGCTTCATATTGAATCTTTTTGATTCATTTGTGACCCCGAACCTTCAAAGTTCGAACTTTTTGATTGAAGATTTAAAGGCAATTAGCGTGTTTGTAAAAGAACATGCTGCATTATTAATCGCTTCCTAAAAGATTGATGATGCAACAAGACCACAACAAAACAGCAACAAATCAAAATGGTAGTAGTTTCGTTATCATAAAAGATCAAATTCCAAAGAAAACACTACGCCCGTATATACTAAGCGAAGATCGTTTACAAATGCTAAAAAGTTACAGAAGTTATGTAAATAACTATAATGATTCCGTTAAGAAACTAAATGAAGAAGTTCTAATCTATAATAAAAGAGTTAAAGAGTTTATAGCAACATACAATTTAAAGCAACAAGCCGTTGTCGCTAAATCCAATTTTGACAATAAACAGCAACAAAACACAAAAACAAAATGGCTTGCTATTAAAGACTATAATACTCTTGTAGAATCTCAAAATGGAAACATGTTATTGCTTCCTAAGAGAAAGTATTGCAAAATTAAAGCTATGCACGAGCGAACTTTTGAAGTCATAGTATGGTTGTATGGAAATCAGTTAAGTGATCTTAGGAATCATTTAGCAACACTTAACCAACGTCTTGCGGTTACTTTTCCTAAAGTCAAAATTACATCTACTGCAATTGCACATTTAACCAATGAAGGAGAACGTCGGATTTTGTATTCTTCCCGTACAGTACAAAATCATTTATATAGATTACGTGACGTAGGCGTTATAACCGATTATAGTTTTCATGGAACTAAAAAACCTGTTAATTTCTTTATCAATCCATCCATTTTTCAAATACATGATAAATCGTTAATTGCTGATGAAAATCAATTAGTTACAGATTTTTTAACGAAAAAAGTTCGTGATAAAAGTGAAGATACAAGAACATTTACTAAAGAAATAATAAAGAAAGTAGGGAATGTTGATAACCATTCCCAAAAAGCGGAAGTATTTTCTTATGCTGCTGAAAATAGCAGCAAAAACAAGAACACTTACAAGAACACCAAAGAGGATAAACTACAAAAAGTTTCCAATCACAACGAAGGCAAACTAGGCGGCGGCGAAAATTTCCCGAAAAATGAGTTATCTGAGTATTTACGTGGGCAAATCTTGTATAAAAACGTTTTCTTAAACGCTTTAACCGAGCATCAGTATGATAATTACAGCTATTCAGCATCAAATATGAATAGGCGTTTAGATATCGAGTCTATTCACGGTGCGATGTCTAAGGAAGAATTTAGAGAATTACTATTGCAACTATTCATCAAAATAGCAGCGCCGATTTGGAAAGGCAAAAATGTGTATTACGGAAGTTGGCACAAAGCCTACATTCAAATTGATGATGAATATTTACGGAATCCGAATGGAAGCATTCCAAGTAAATCAACATTACTTTATTTATTTGGTTTCTTAGTCTATCGTATTGGTCGTGCAAAACGCTTTTTTAACAGTAAAAAACAGTATATCATCCATTTTCCGTGTATTTATTTTGATGCCACACGAAAATTACCAAGCGAAGGCGGATTTGCTTATACAGTGGAATGGCTCAAACAATATCAAAAATACCAAGATTTACGAGCAACGAGAAAGCAACAAGCAGCAACAAAAGGTGGTACAAGACGCAGACAGAAAACCAATGAAGAAAAAGTGCGAGATCAACTAAAGCTGTACTTAAAAGGTGCAATTACACTCCCACAAGTGTACACCTATATAGAAACCAACAAAGGCATTCCGAATTATTTCGCCGCCGAAGTACCAAGACTCCTAAATATATTAACCAATAAAGAATTTGATTTGTATGAGTAGCAAAAAAAGGTGTTTTAAAGTTGTGAAAAGTGTCGTTTTTGATTTTTCTGACTAGAATTGTGGAGCAACGAAGGAGCAACAAAAGTTGGCGCAATACTAAAATGAAAGACAATGCAAACTGATGAGCTTCAAAAGTATTCCTAAAGAAGATAGTCTATACTTAATGCTTTTTGGAATCTATCATACAATATACGTATTCAGTTCCTATTTCAATCATTTCATCCATTATCTCACCAACAAATAATCCATTAACGTTTTGTTCTTTATTTTCAATTGATGAAACATAAATAATCTCTGCAAATTGTGATAAAGTTACCGCTATTAAACTATTAATTCTACGCATTCTTATTTCTTGATTTGAACATTCTATATCATTAAGAAAAAGTTTATATTTTCTCTTGCTTAAAATAGATTTTTTATAAGCACCATGCTTGATTGAATTCTCTATTATAGTTGCAATTAAAAGCTGAGCTGCTACTAACCAAGCAGCAATATAAATAGCTGCTATCATACGTCCCCAAAAATCAACTGGATCTATTTCTTTAGCACTAGATAAATCTAATTTTGCTTTTGATATTTCAATATCTAAAAAAATTTATCTTTCTTTTAGTTCTTTGTTCTTTTCCTCTAAATATCTCCCAATATCATCGTTATACTCATTAGCATCATTATCCATAGGTGCTCCGTTATCTCCTCCCGTAAGCAATTGCAAATTATTATCCTTTATTTGCTTTTCGTTATTATCCCATTCTGCTTGTAAGCCTGTAAATTGTTTTTCTTCTTCAACGAAAGAACGTTCAAAGATAGATGATAATGAACTTGTAAAATTTTCACGGAAATTTTCATTATCTGCAATAATAAATGATGCAACGAAAGAAGCAAATATGACCAGTATATGGTAGAAAAATTTTGTTACTCTTTCTCTTGTTGTGATAATCCCTAATAGTGAAGCAAATATTAATGCCCCAAATGCAAAAGGATTAAAAAATGAAGCTTCATGACTAAGCTTTTCAGAAGCTTTTTCGAAAACAGCAATATCAACGAAAATTGCTGCAACAAAACCTAGTAAGGGAAATAACACTGCAATAAAATATTTTAAATTGTTGATTGAAAAATTAAAATAAAACAATCTAAATTTATGCTCTCTTGCATTGTAGTATTGGTCTAGGACATTACGCCCTGCTAGAACTCCTAAAAGTTTAGGAGTTATTTCTCCACCCGCCGCAATTATATTTTTTAAAGCTTCTTTGGTACTAATTGAGCCATTCAGAATATCTAGATTATTAGGAACCCAATTATTCTCAATATTACTTTTTGAGTCAGAATTTTCTTTTTTCATAAATGAATATAAACTTTACTTAAAAATAAAAAATTATATCTTAATTTCAAATTTTTTAGTAATTTATAGAGTCAAATAAAAACCTGATTTTCTTAAAATGAAAGTTGTAATAATATCATTAATCTCATTATTAGTAATACATCAAATATTTGTAAAAATACTGATATCTAAAACAGTTAAGAATACAAAAAGGTTGGTCAATGAGTTTAAAAAAGTCAACTATAATATCAAACCCTTACCCCTTGAAATTCATAACACTATTTCTATTTTTCAAGAATATATAACTAATAAAGAACGACAACGGATCAATGAAATAGAAGAGCTTTCTGAAACTAAGATTAAACGACCTAAAATTTCTTTGAAATTATCAGAAATTGATGAAGCTCAAATTGATAATAAAGAAATTTTTATGACAGTAATGCGTCAGACATGCAAGCACAGAATAAAACAAGCTTTTAGAAGTAGCCTGAAAGATAGATTATTAAGAGAAAAAGTGATCAAAAATAGTATAGATGATACTACTACTGCAAGTATATTATTAAATGATAACAATTTTCACAATACATTAGAAAGTATTAAAGAAAATATAGAACCCAAATTAAGCCTAATAGAAGATGAAATAATGAGAAAGTTTGATGAACTAGGTTTAATGGATGCAACTGTAGACATCATTAATGGATCAAAGGATGTTATTGGAGAAAATGCTACTAATGAAATAATTGAAATGGCAGATTTTGCTTCTTATCTAGATTCTTTTCCTCATACCACTTCTTTAATATCTGATGCAACACGAGAAATTGATTTACTTTGGAATAATGAAACCACTGTACAAGATGCTGCCTTAAATGCTGGGGTTTCTTTTGGAATAAAACTAGGTAGTATCAAAATTGGAATGGCTTTGGATGCAATGACATTAGGAGTTAGTTGTGGGGCTTTTACCCTTTTATGCAAGTTTGCTGGAAAAAAGCTTTACAATGGAATATTAGAAGAGGAGAATAAAGGGCTTAATAAAGAATATCAAGAATTATCAAAAGAATTAAAACTACATTATGATAAGTCAAAAAAAGAAATAGAAAAAAAGGCTAATTCTTTTGATAAAAAATATAAATTATACGTGAATTCATATCCTGATATAAATAATGAAACAAACATGATATCTTATCTTAAAAGTATTAAAAATACTTTCAATGACGGAATTAAAGAGTTAAGTAAAAAGCTTTCTTACAATACGGCATTAACTTTATCAACCTTACCTAAGAAGAATTGGATAGATTATCTATTACTAATTGATAGACCTAGTATAGTTAAAAAAATGTATCTCCAAATCCAAAGAGAAATTACGTCGAAACAAGTGAGTCTTTCGGCTAGTTTTTCTATTTCTTTAAACAAAAGTCCTAAAGATGCTTTTAATTTTTTAAAAGACTTTGGTTTTTTGAATACAGAGATATTCCATGAAAATTTAATGAAAATACAATCGGTAGTTTTAAAATGCGAAGAAAATTATTCAAAAGAAGTTGAGTTATGGCGTAAAAGTCTCAATGAATTTAATAGAATAGAAGGTGCAAGGGTAGCTGATAAAATGAATGAAATAGCAATTGAGTATAATGATTATAAATCTGATAAAAAAATAATAATGAAACGTTTACATGATAAAATTAATATAAATAGAAAAAGAGCAGGTCTAAAAGTCAACTCTTGGAATTAAATTATTTATGGATTCTTGTCAGAAAAATTATAAGTATATATTGATGAAATTAATAGGTTGAGATTAGGTACTTAAAATTTTCAATTTGATATCCTATAATTTGCTCCATAATTAAATCTACTGATTTTTTAGTATCCTCAGAAGCTAAATCAATTTGATTTTGATAATTTTTCAATCTATCTATATTTTCTTTTTTAATAGTTGAGTTGATTTCGATTTTTAGATTATCTATAGTTTCTAAAATTAGAGAATCATTAACGATCTTGTGATGTTTTATAATTGAAAAAAATGGTTCTATAATAAATAAATTATCTTCTTCCTTTGAAGGGTAATTTAGTAACACAGGATAAAATCCCCAAAGTGATAAATCATTTCTTACCGCAAAAACTTCTACGGAATGGATTAAGTATTGATCTAATTTCCATAACCCAGCTTCAAATACTTTATAGTCAGATTTCATCTTCTTGAAAACTTTATCTTCATTTTCAAAAAACTCTTTTGTCCTAAAAACATCATTTACAATATTAGTTAATCTAATTAAAGGTGTTTTTAAAATATTTCCATATAATGTAGTGTTTTCAGGGTGAGCATTCATATTTCTCATTCTTCTCGCCCAATCCATACGACGTTTGTATAAACCTGAGTAGTCAGTACAAACTTTAACTATTAGTTTATTTAATGATACATCTCTACCACTTATACTAATTTCGATATTTAACTGTTTAGCTTTTGCTTTAATAGCCATTTCGAAAATTCTAGTAAGCCTAGAAAAAGAATCTCCGTAAAGCGGATAGTAATAATAACTTAACAACTGAAGCTTTTCAAAACTGATGAGTTCTTCGACAATATGATCTGGAACATCGGAATGTGTATTTTTTGATACTAAAAATTCTCGATGAAAATCAGATTCACTTTTTACTTTAAATATTTTCCACCTTGAATCAGGAATTAAAAAAGGTTTTGTTTTTTCGGTAATTTCCTTGATTTTATCATTTTCAATAGGCTTGTAGTTTATACTAATTACTGAAAGTCTATCTAATGCTTTTTCAAGATGTTCAAGGAATGCTAACTGATTCTTTATAATAGCTAAATCATTAGTATAGACATCTATTGGACTTTGACCATTCAGTTCTTGAGGATATCTTGTTGAATTGCTGTGTTGAACAGTTAAGATTGAGCAAAACGTTAAAGTACTCGAAATATATAAAAGCACTCCTATTTTATCTACCAAGTCCTTGACTAACCCTAATTGATCTTTAAACTTATTTTGATCATTTACAATTTCTGAAGTAAGATCCGCTTGCTCATCAGCTTCTTGAGTTTTAAACTTTTTAAGCCATGCAATTTGTTCTTTCAATTTTTGTTTAAATATATCTGAAAAATTTTCAGGTATATCAATCTTAATTTCTTTGAGTTCTTCTAAATTTTTAAGGATTCCGAAAAGTTCTTCTTCCTTAAAGTCAAACGAACTTTGTTTTTTGAATCGATCAATAAACTTTAAACTTTCATTCAACCTAGATTCATATTCATCAATATCAATATTTTCCAATAAAGGACTATTGAATAGCATATCTGTCTTAGCTTCAAAAGCTTTTAAATAATCAATTTTGTCCTTTTCAGAAACAAGATTTTTTCTTAATGGCTTAAATTGATTGTGTCCTATTTTTTTTAATTGACTTTCATCTAAAGTTCCATCAAATAACCAATATGCTTTATTGGCTTTCTCAGAAGCTTGTTGAAAGTAAAAGTATGATTGGCTATAACAACCATTCTCAAGTAGAATTTTAGAAGATTTTATGTCGCTTTTAGCAATATTTATCCATTTGATTACTTCATTCATTTTCTTGTTCAATTTACTTTGAATCATTATTTCCCACTTCCTCTGATGATTTTGAATCTTGAATTATTCCCGAGAAGTTTTTTACATCATTTTCAAAAATCATCTTGGAAATTCTATCATTTGGAATTTCTTCAGTGAAATTTGTAGATGTGTTCCTAAGTGTGATACTTTGATTAGTCCTGATAAGTAAAAGTCCTTCTGTTGTTGATTGTGTATTGTCCGCTTTTCGATATTCAATTTTAATTGGGATTTCGCCACCATAGCGAATTTTACCAAGAAAAGATTTATATAAATTTTGATTGAAAAGCGATAAGGTCATTATTGAAATTAAAATAGTTACAATTAATAATACTACAATTTTTCGCTTATTTTCATTTTTAATAATCGAAATGAATGACAAAGAAAATATTCCTATTAGGAAAGTAGATGCAATAATAATTGCATCATTTGAGATTTGACTATTCATCTCAAGTTCTTTATAAAATCGATATGTTGCAAAATACAGTATCAGTGTAAAAAAGATAAATCCGATTTTTTTAAATGATAGAAAACGTTATATCTATTTAAAATATTATAACTACTGATTACTCTAAGTATAGAATATGTTAAAACATTGAATGTTTGATAAAGTATAATTGTACCAAGAACAGATACGATAATAATAGCAAAAGACATAAGACTTACAGCTAGATTAATATATTCCACACCTTCAATTGGAACTCTGAAACCTTGACAAAGTGCATGGTAATAGAGTGCATAGGTGTTAAAAAAACCAATAATAGAAGAACCTCCAATAGCACCTATAATTGAGGATAAAATTGCTCTTTTCCATACAGGCAATGCCCAAAACCAAGTTTTTAGGTAAATATAATACTCGTTTATCTTAATCAGTAATTTTGGTTTATTTTCCATAATTATTTTTTGGAAACTCTTTTATTTTCAAATTCATAAATCTCAAAGCTTATACAAACATAGTATCAGTATACGTTTTCAAAAGGCGTTCCTCTGTATTTGAAATCACAATAGAAATTTGGAAACATATAATCTATATCATACTCTTTTATATCTGAAAATTGATTTTACCAACTTCATAGAGTTTACAACTTCAAAGATCACAGGTAGCATTTTCAAAAGTATCATCATTACTTATAAGTGGTCTCCTAGTATATTTTCTATGTTAAAATCTAATTAAATAATAGATTTGTATTACAAATATAAATGAATTAACTTTATTTTTGATTCTAAGCTTACTCATAAGTAGTTTCAAAGTAAATGTAATATGATATATAACTTAAAAATTATCTTCTTTATTTTTTTATGTTTAATAACATTATCTTCAAAATATCAAGAGAATAATCACAAAATTGAGTTTACTCCATTACTAGATTACTCAGAAAAAATACAACCTTCATTGATTAAGCGTTTAGATTCAATTTTCTCAACGAAAACTAGGGTAGAGATGAATTATTATGAGAAAATCAATGCCTATAGGAATTACTTATTGAAATCAAATAAGAATCAGTTTACTTATAATTCAACTCGATTAAAATTAGATAAAAAATGAAAATCACATTACCTAAAAGATTCAAAGATATAATTCAAGAAAGTAGATATGAAGGAGTCGTAAATACTGCAATTGTAAATTACAGCGATCTTTTAAGGGAAAGTAGGTTTTATTTTTTTCCTGAGTACACTAATCATGGAATAGAGCACATTAATGATATACTCTTGTCTACAGAAAAATTAATATCCGAAAAAACATTTGAAGAAAAAATATTAACAGGCGATGATATTTGTTTTTATATACTAGCAGTTATAATACATGACATAGGTATGCATATAACTTATGATGGTTTTATAACTTTAATTAATCATCCTAATGATAAAGTTATAATTCCAAAATTAGATAAAAAGCCTTGGAGAGAACTTTGGAATGAATATTTTCATGAAGTAAAACGTTTTAGTGGAGATAAATTAAAATCAATTTTTAATGATAATGATATCATCATCAGGAATCCTCTTGAAGTCGATATAAATTATTTTGATGAAAAAGATAAAAAAGTCATAGGTGAATTTATAAGAAGACATCACCCAAGATTAGCTCAAGAAATTGCCTTAAGTGGTTTTCCTGGAATAGATGGAAAACGAATACCGTTGACTCCAGATATTCCATCAGTAAAAAGGAAAAATCTAATAGGGTTCATTGCTAGAAGTCATGGTATGGGGTTAAGAGAAAGCACAAAATATCTTGATTTGGAGTATGGTGTTAAAGCTAAAATCTTAAATATAAATGCTACTTACCTAATGATTCTTTTGAGAATATCTGATTATTTACAGATTGATAGTAGCAGAACTTCAACGTTTATCCAGTCCACTAAGAAAATTACTAGTCCTGTATCAAAGCTAGAACATGATGCTCATTTATCTGTTGATGCTGTTCAATATGGATATGAACAAGATTTAGAAAGAATATTTGTACATACAGACCCTAAAGATAGTATAATGTACCTCAAATTAAAGAGATTGTTTGAGAATATACAATATGAAATGGATGTGTCTTTAGCAGTAATTGAAGAACTTTACAGAGAAGAAAAAACCAAACCTGATTTGAGATATAAAAGGATTACCTCAGATTTGGATAAAGAGAATGTTGTTAATAATTTTAGTTTCATCCCTGACAAATTCAGTTTTAATTCAAACCCAGAACTACTAAAATTATTAATATCTCCCCTATATGGGGATGATCCTGCCTATGGACTAAGGGAATTACTAATGAATAGTGTGGATGCATGTCTTGAAAGGAAAGAACTCGAAGAGTCTAACAACGATTACTTTCCTAAAATAAAAGTTGATATATTTTTACGTGACAATAAATACTATTTTAGAATAACTGACAATGGTATAGGTATGAATCCAATGATAATTAAAAACTATTTTCTTACTGCTGGCGCTTCATTAAGAGAAAATATAAATTGGAAAAAAAAGTTTATAAATGATGATAATGAAGTTATTGTACAACGTAATGGAAGATTTGGCATTGGAGTTTTGGCTTCGTTCTTAATAGGCTCAAAAATTGAAGTTAATACAAAGCCGTTTGGAAGTGATCAAGGCTACTCTTTTAAAGCTCATATTTACGAAAATCAGATTAACATCAAAAAAAATGATGAAATACCTACAGGAACCTCAATTTTAATTGAAACTACAAAAAACAAAATTGATAAATTGGTTGACAACAACGCAGGAAGACCTAATTGGACTGACTGGTATATATTGTCAAATATAGATATTAATTATACACTTTTTGGAGAGGAAATAAATTGTTCTTATAAAGAAAAAATCCCACATTACTTAGATGCTAAGTCAAAGGATTGGAATTATGTTGATGTAACTGGGTATGATAAAATAATGTGGTCATATAATTCCAATTACTACAATATGGCATTAGCAGTAAATGGCTTCATTGTTAATAACTCGTCATATCATAGATCACTTGAAAATTGTTTTGATTCTAAATTAATTAATAGCAAGCCAAGCATTCTAATATTTGATTCTAAAGGAATAACACCAATATCATTAGATCGCAAAGGCTTGAATACAAAAGCACCTTTTACTAATGAATTATTGACTAGTGTATATAAAGATTATATAGCCTATTTATTAGCTCATAAATTTTCAAATGATTTTGAGAATAATATAGTTTCTGGTAAGGATTTTTTTCTTAATTATAATGGTTTTTATAAGAGGAATGGAGTTTTAAGAACTAATATGCTAATGGATAAATATATGGGACTAGTTAAACTATTAGTATCCAGAGATGGGTATATCCCAGATTATGATTATTTTTTATTTAAAAATATTCATAATCGTTTAATATCAATTAATATTAAATCTAAAGATTCTAGTTTTTCTCCGTCTGTTTTTTTATCAAGGATTAAAACCATTAAAATTCCAGAAAAATCGTTTGTCAGTTTTAGTAAAGGAGTTTTCAAAGGTTCAAGGCTTTTTCCTAATTTAGAAAAGATAATAGACGAAGGAAAAAAACACAACTATAGAATAATTGCTGCCCATGGTTTGACTAGACATTATATAAAAACTGAATTACTTAAAGAGACTCCACAAAGGCTCTTGATAGAGGAAAAAATAGGGAAACGGGTGTACATATCTATTAATAACCCTAATGAAACAGAAATGGTTAAAGAAAGATTAATCGATATATCTAGTGGAATTCCTATAAATGCAATTACTGAATCCAGAATAGATATGCACTTAAAAGATGATGTTCAAGATCCTATTCTAATTGAACTTTTAGAATATTACTTTGGAGATTGTGGGCTTATCCCAATAGACTTTGAAGAGAGAAAGAAAAAATTTCCTAAAGCATTTGAGGAATTAGATCAATATATTAAGAAGTATATATAATAAATATAATTTAAAGTTGATTATATGTACAAGGATATTATTAAAGTTTTTGAAATAAACACAGATGCTATTGCAACTAATAGAGGCTTTTACTATCAGTATTTAAAAGTTCTCAAGAAATGGGTTAATAACTATATTGAAGGCAATCAATTAGTAACTTTCAATGAAGTTGAAGACGATATAAAAGAAATTGGAAATGAACTAGTATTTACTCAGGTTAAATGTTATTCATCAAGTTTTAGTTTCAAATCAGTAGAAATAAAAAAATCACTTTTTAACTTCTTTATTCTCTACTTAAAATATAAAAACGAAAAAGAAAACATAACTTTTTGCTTTTCAACTAATACGAATGTATCTAAAAGAGAAAAACTTTTATTGAAGTGGGTTGATGATAAAGGATTTGTAGATAAAAATATTTTAAATCTTTGTTGTAGCAGAGTAAAAGACATTCTTATAAAAGAAATAAAACAAAAGAAAAATAAATTACTAGAGCGTCAAACTTCAATTGAAGAAAAGAATAATATAAAGAACATAAGTAATTCATTTAAAGAAACTTTAAATGATGATAGTCTTATTAATTTTTTAAAGCGTATTTCATGGGAATTTGATAATATAAATCCTGAAAAAGCTATTGATGAACTTACCACTGAAATAGTAAATCTCCTAAAACACGAAAAATTTAAACCACATTCTCCTAAATTACTATTTTCATGTTTTATTTCTGAAATTTATAAAAATTCTCAAAATGAAAAAATAAATGAAAGGGCATTAGACTCCAAACTTATAATATCAATAATAAATGGAACAGAGAAAGAATTAGAATCTACAATTAATAAGAAACTAACTTCTCTATTAAATTTTGATCTTCAAGTATTAAAAGCTGATGTAATTAATATGAGAATAGATATAGAGCGGAATGCTGATGATATTCATATACTAAAAGGAAATATTGAAAATACTAAGGAAAAATTACCGAGAAATTTAAACTTTTTACCTGATTATCAATATTTAGATATTTATGGTTGGGATGTTTTTTTAGAAGAAGTAAACTCAACTTTAAATAAAAAAAAGTTATTCTCTGTATATTCTGAGGGTGGAATGGGGAAAACAACTTTTGGGAAAAAGTTTTTACAGAAGGAATACAATAATTACGATCATATAGTTTGGATTAATGCCGAAACTTCTATTGCAAGTGCATTTTTACTTGATGATATATTGAGAAGAAATTTGAACATTACAACTCTTGATACAGAGCAAAAAACAAATTTAGTAAACAAAAAAATAATAAATGAACTAAACAAAATAGATGGGAAAAACCTCATAGTTTTAGATATACAGGAATCCAAAAATGAAATAGCTGAATTGAAATCTATTTCCCTTAGTCCTAATTGGAGTAAGTTAATCCTTACAAGGAGTAAAATAACTACTATTCCGCATAAAAAATTGCCTAGACTTAGTTTCAATGATGCAAAAAACATTTATGTTTCTCATTGCTTTTCTGAAGATATTGATTTAAAAATATTAAACGCCTTTTTTGAATTAATTGAATATAATGTTCTTGTTATAGAATTAGTTGCAAAGACAGTCCATAATGGTATAAATCTATCTTTGAAAAATTTTATAGATTCAATTAAAAATCAGCAATTAGATAAAAGTGATTTTGAAATTGATATTGAAGTTGGTGAAAGAAGTGAGTCTATTAAAATTTTCAATTATTTATTAGAAAAATTTAGTTTTGAATCTCTCAGTAATGAGGAAAAAAATTACTTAAATTATCTTTCTATTTTACCTTCAAATAAAATGACCATAGAAATAGAAGAGTTAATTGCAATTAATGGTTCTGAATTTTATAATGAAAACAAAATTTATATAATAAATATTCTTAATTCTCTCTCTAAAAAAGGATTGATTAGCCTTAGCAAAGATAGAAAGCATTTAAGTATCCATAAAATAATTCAAGAAGTACTTATTTACAGAGAAAGGTGTACAAAAAATCCATTTATATCTAATATATTTTATATTAATTGGCTGTCAGCTAGAATAAAGGAATCCAATAATACCCCCCAAAGTTCTTTAAAATATTTAAAATATGCAGAGTCAATACTTAATTCTATAAAGGAGAAATATAGGGGTTCTATTTATCAACCTTTATTATTATTAGAAAATGAATATTTTCATGCAATTAGGTTTTACATAGGAGAAAGAAATGAATTATCAAGATTAATTGATCTAACTAATAGAGCCGAGAATTATTTAGCTAATGAAGATCTAGTTTTACTTGGGATTATATACAATAACTTAGCCTTATGTTATGCTGATAATGATAATTTAGAATCTGCTAAAGTTTACTTTAAAAAAGCAATAAACTGTTTTAATGGAATTGAGAAAGAAGAAGTATTAATAATAAAAATAACATCTATGAATAATCTATCTAGCGTTTTTCTTAAAGAGTATGATGTTATTAATGCAATGAAAATTTTTAAAAAAAAGCAAAGCATAAGAAAGAAATACTCATTATTTGAAGATCAACAGATAGGTATAGAATTTAAAATATTATCAATTGCATACTCAATTACTAAAGATACGGATAATGCAATAATTAATATACTTGGAGCTATTAATTATCATAAATCTTTTGAAGAAGTAGATCGAAATGATTTTTATCTAGCTATGTATTTTAATGAGTTAGCAGTTCTTTATTTAGAAAAAGAAATAATAAGCCAAGCTATTACTTGTCAAGAAGAGTGCGTAAAAATTTTAGAAGGAATGGATTTTTATAGTAGTAAATACTTACTTGATATGTATCAAGTTTTAAAAAGTTTTTATCAATATAATGATGATGAAAATGAAAAATCTATGTGTTTAGAACAAAAAATAAATAATTTTAAAATAATAAAATAACCGATTTCCGTTATCTACAAAACTTAATAAATGAACAAAATCATTCACTCACAACTAACAGAAATTTTCAATAATAATTTCAAAAAAATAAAAGACGCTACTTTTGAAATCATAGTTGAAGACTTCATACAAGGCATGGGTGAAGACCTCCAAGAAAAAGGGCTTCTTGATGATCCTCTTTTTAACGAAGATGTTTTAAATTTAGCGAAACATCGAGAAAATAAAGAACTCATTAATGCTTTTGAAAATGCAAAAAAACTAGATTTAGATGAAAAAGTTATTAAGCAAAAATTGACAATAGATATCATAAGATCAATTCATGAACTCAATGAAACAGTTTTTTCCAAAAATGAAGACATAAAAAAGCATTCTATTTATATAGTAATAGGTAGCGAACATGATCCCTATGATAAAATTTGCACCAAAGGTTCTTTATCTGGTTTTACAGAAGATGAAGATTTGTTTCTAAACGAAGTTGATCCTTTACTTTATTTGGAAGAGGATCAAAAAGATACTAATGAAATTTACAACAATATTGGCTTCATTGATTTCTTTCCAATCTTGAAAAACCTAGTTACTCTTGAAAGTCTATTAAAAAAGTATGAGTTACATGATATTTTATTAGGTACGGCTACCTACTCTTACTTACGCAGTTCATACGAATATAAATTATACATATTCTTAAATGAGATTTTTGAAGATATTAGAATTGATTTTTTTAAAAGTAAAGTAATTGCAAAACCTCTTTATATATACGCTCTTGAGTTTTTAGGAGAACGTATTAATGTATATATATACGATTGATCTTAGGACGATACCTAGTGCAGTAGCAACAAAACGTCTAGTCCAAGCAACAAGCAATGTTGCAACAGCAACAAAAAATGTAGTCCAAACAGTTAGAAATACTGCAACAGCAACAAAAGTTGTAGTCCAAGCAACAAAAGATACTGTATCAGCAACAAAACTTGTAGTCCGAGCAACAAGCAATGTTGCAACAGCAACAAAAAATACTACAACAGCAACAAAGCATGTTTCAAGAGCAACAAGAAATACTGCATCAGCAACAAAGCGTGTTGCAACAGCAACAAAACAAGAAACCCTCAACTTTCAGAATTGAGGGTTTCGCTTTCAGAATAATTTTAGTTTTACGATAAATTAATATTCTGAAAAGCAAACATCATTTGCATTACTTTTTTAAGAAACCCCAATTTTACATTGGGGTTTCAACTAAAACAGGGAATTTAAGATACTAGAGGAATTTAGGTTATTTTAAATAATAAATCCATAAAATAATAAATATCATCATTAACAATACGGCAACCACAAAGCCAACTACAAATCCAGCAAAAAATTGTAAATGTTTTTTTTGAACCATTTCTTAATTTTTAAAAGGCAAAGCGGCTTTGCTCTAGTTGATATCCCTATCAAACGCTTTTTACGCATTAAAACGACCACGCTCTTAGAATATACCGCTTTGCCAACTAAACAGCTAGATCAAATGACCTAACTAATTGATTAAGTTACTAATCAATTGCTCCCATATTCGGAAAAGAGCATTAACCAATAAAAACTTAAATCATGAAAAAAAATCATTCGTCAACCTTACTTTTAAAATTGAACTCGTCTTTTATGAGCACTCTAAATTTTCCAATTGTTCGCCACATACTAATCACAAAAAATGTTAATATGCACATCAAAAAAAAATTAACTATTACAAAAATTAATAATACATTTTCTGCCATTTTTCAGCTTTAAATTTCAAATAAATATTGATGGCTATTCGTATCAATTTTCAATAAAAGTCAAAAACAAGAGCCTTTATATTTTGACATGTGACAAAGGTTTTCAAGGCTTTTGATGTTATTTTAATATATTTGGTTTAACGCTATGCTAATATAAATAAAGTTTATTAATTAAACAATAAAGTTAGTTAAAAATAACAAATAAGTTATATATAAAAATGATTTCTCGAATCCTACACATTATTAATGAACAACAGATTACTGCCTATAAAATTGAAAAAGGAACTAATAATCATATTTCTAATGTAGCAGCAAGAAAAATTATCAACGGAGATACAACAAAGCCAAGACAAGCATCGATGGATATTTTGGTTAATTTTCTATGCAAAGATTATAATGTTTCCAGAGAGTGGCTAAATGATGGAACAGGCGAGATGTATTTGAAAGAAGAATCGAATTACGATTTTGAAAAACAAGGTGTTATCGTTTCACTTGATGAACTTATTGAACACTTTTTAAAAAATCAGAGTGCCTATTTGGATAAGTCAGAAACCATACGATTATCCATAGTCAATGATTTTGTGAAAAATAAAGATTTTTATTTGGAGCGTTCAGAATATTTCAAACTTTTTATCGATGGATTAGTGGAAAAAGGAATTGAAAAAAGGCTTCAAGAGTTAAAGGAATTAGGAGTCATTGTAAGAGCAAGAAATATTGGTAATTAAGTGCAAATTTCAATATTACCAATTGTAAAAACTAATCCTTTGGGCAAGTTTGCAAAAGTTTCATTATTACGCTTTTTGATTTCATCAGCTTCTTTTTTAAGTTCATCAGCTTCTTTTTCTATTTTTTCAAGAATTTCTTCATGGGCGTTTTTTACTTCTTTATCAATAAATTTTTTATTGTAAAGTTTGGTTAGATTTTTTTTAGTCAAATCATTCATTTTTAATCTACTTCTTTTGCTACTTGGTTAATTACGTCATTATTAGATTCTGTAAATTCAACGAATTTTTCTTCTTTGATAAACCCTTTTTTCGGGATATTAAAAAGGAGTTGTCTAAACAAAATTCTGATGGCTTTTAATAGCTTTTCTTCTTCTATGGAGTTTATTTTAAACAAGTAAAGCAGAAGATATTTTAACCCAAATGCGGCAAAAATTGCTCCGAAAATTAAACCAGTTATATAATAAACCTTGTGAATTTCAAGTGAGTTTGAAAAAGCCCAAATTAGATAAACAGAAGCCACGAACAAATACATGAAGCCTAAATAAATAAAGGACTTTGATATTTGAATCCAATTAATGGTATTTCTAAAAAAGTATAATAATATAAATAAAAACCCCGTTATTAATATTAAAAATGGGTTTCCAATAGCGTCTGCAAATGAGTTGTAATTTGGAAAGTTTCTTACTTTTTTTGAATTTTTAAGATCAACTAAATCAACATATAGTTTTTCAGATTTTTGTTCACTAATAGTATGAGAACTCACTAAGTTATTTATTTTTTGGTTCAATGAATCTGGCAACAAATTCATTGTCCGAATATCTACTAAAAGTTGCATGCCTTCAACCCTTTTTAGATCTCTTTCATTTCTAGCTGTACGTTGTTCTTTTCTGACAACTTCAACATCTTCACTATTAACATCAAAAAAAACTTGAGACATTGCCGCAACAACACCAATCATTACGGCAATGACTATAAAATATTTTCTAATTGTAATCTTCGTCGGGGTCTTGCCCTCCACTATTTCCGATTGTTCCGTTGTTGTTTTTGTCTGTTGATTCGATTTCTTCATATTCCTGATCTGCTATACTGTCGGGGTTACAACTTGTTGATAAATTCATTCCTACGAAGAATAGACAAACTAATAATACTTTTTTCATGATTATTTGATTTAAAGATTAGTACTTAAAATCAAATGTATCTAAAAAAGGAACTGTCAGAAAGTTCATTCTATCACAAGAAAGAAATGTTAGGCAATATAATAAAAAGTTTGTGTTTTTTAGCAAATAAAGATTTGCATGCTTAAAAAGTACGGTTTTACCTTCTTTTGATAAGGGTTTGACTATTTTTGAAGAATACGTATAGTCTATTATTTTTTAAAAAATCAGCTTCATTAAGATATGAAAAGCCAAATTTACTAGATAAACCCCTTCAAATCATAGTATTCAATAGCTTTTTGCTTTAACGGATTCGTGCTCCAATCTGACCATTCGTTTGTATATGGATCATACCCGCATTTAAGTGGTTTTGAGTAATAGTCTTCGGGGTCTTCGGTGTAGGCTCTGCAATCGGTACAAATATGTCTGAACTCACAATCTTTGCATACGTCTATATGATCTTTTGAGATACTCCACATTTGTTTGTATCCTTGTGTTTGTAGAGCTTCTGAAAGCGTTGTTTCTTTTATGTTTCCGTAGTTATTTGGTATAGCTGGGCAATTTTTAATATTCCCGCTTGTATCAATAGATATTTTCTGATTTAGGCACGTGTTATGATTTTGAGATTCTACGTAATGCTCTAAACTAGGAGAAAAGAATTTTTTACTAACATTCCCACAATATGAAAAATTTGTAAATTCTTTATTTACAAAGACTATTTCCGTAAGACCTAATGTCGTATTTTTAGGTTTATCATCTTTAGAAACTGCGTGTACTAATATTTTATTCAGACGTAAGTTTTGAGCGCATATTTTATTGAAAAATTTAGCATTTTTTGTATTATCAAAAGGAATTATCAAACCTATAAACTTAATCGATGATAATTTAAAAAGCGAAAGTATATGAGTTAAAAATTCATTAGTGGTTTTTTTGTAAAATACAAGTTCCACATATTGACAATCCAATATTTCCAATTGTGAAATCACTTTTTTGAATAGCTCCATATCTCTCATTTCTTCAAGAACACTATTGGTAATCTGAAATGGAGAATGATAAGATGTATTAACCTCTGGAAAAAATTCCTGTTCTTTTTCTGAGATATAAAAGCCTAATTCACTTTCGATAAGTGAATCAAAATATTCGTCAATGATTTCTTTGTTCTCAATTCCGTATTCTTCATAAATTTGTTCTATGCTTATACTTTTCGCCTTTATGATAATATCATACATATCATTAGGCACAAAAACAGTCCTCATACGTTGCGAATCAAAGATTAAACTACGCTTATATCCTTTCACTAAAAAACAATTAGCAAATAGTCTAAAATATTCATTCATGTGGAAATCGTGTTACGTGTTTAAGATAATTTGAAATCGAAACGCCAGGCGTTTTATATTTAGGTATTGTAATGAGTTTCCCAGTTACCTTTCTATTTTTATCAATTACAGTAACACTAACATCATGTAGAATTAAAGGTAAAATACCTTTTGTTTTTTCAAGATGTTCAACTATTTCTTCTTTAGTATTTATATTATCCATGTGAAAGCGTTTGTAAATGTTGGGCGACTTCTCGGTGTAAATAGTAATTGCAAGGATGTGATACCATTCCAAATTGACCTACGGGATTTACTTCCAAGAATACAAATTCAAGCTGTGGTGTTACAATCATATCTATTGAACCACAATTCAAATCAAGCTTTTTCATTAGCTTAATTATTTTTCGTTTAATATCATGCGGAATATTAAATGGAATGTTTCTGTTTGGTTTTACAACGTTATAATTTCTAAAGTCTACGGCTGTGGTATCATCATTTTGGGAAAATATTGCCATTGTCCAAAATTTTTCATCCATATAGAAAATGCGTAATTCGTATCTTTTTTCTATGTATTGCTGAACCAAACTTGGAAAGAAGTTTTGCGGTGTACTATCTAAGGTATCTATTTTCTTAGTTAATATCTTATAATTTACAACATCTGAAGGAATAGTTCCGAAACCTGAAATTGATTTAGTTGCGTGTTGCGTATCTGAATCAGTTAGTGTTTTTTGAAGTATATTTTTATTACTTACTAAAAATTCTTTTGGAGTTAGTAACCCCACATCACGTGCTTTTTCGGTCACAATTAACTTATTGATATCAGTATTTTCAAATCGATTTATATTTGGCAATTGTGATAATTTATAATAGATATATTCTTTAAGCTTTTTAAGTTCAATTCTTCTAAATTCATCAATATCAAAAAGTTTTGAGGTAAAAAATTTAAAGTTTAAAAAACCTCGCCTATACCAAACCACTTTGACTTCAGAAAGAAAAAATGAGAAAGAATCTGATTGAAATTTTATATCATTTTCAACAAATGACAATTCTATCGCATCTTTCTCATTTACACGAATCCACGGAAGTCTAATATGATTTAACCAATCGATTACCAAAAGAGAAGAATGATCTTGTTCTGACGTTATTATTAGTAGCATATATCTTCCGTGTATTTAATTATCTATTGACCTTGACCACAAGTTTCATCGCAGTCAGTAACGGTATCTGTTATGACCTCCCCATCTTTTGAACGTGTGAAATGAACATCTGAGATACCATCGTGGCAAGTGTCAGTTTTAGACCAACACCAGCTAGTAGTTTCTACTCCACCATTGATGTAAAATGCTTCATCTGCATTTAGAACATTGGTTTTGTGTAGTTTTTTACTTAATTTTTGTAGTTTTTTCATTTTATAAAATTTTAATAATTAGACTTTTATTTAGCACTCAAACTCTACAATTGTTACAGTAGTAGTAGATGTTCCATCTGCATAATCTTTAGTTTTTGTATGTTGATTATCGCAACTACTACCATCATCCGCATTGGTAGAATCAATACATACACTATATGACTTATAACGGTCTTGCATTCCTGTTATATAGTGCATTTGATTTACACCAACTAAGTTTTGTTCACTTAGCTTATTTTTAAGCTTTTGTAATTTTTTCATATTTGAAAATTTTTAATTAATAAATTACTATACATTATTAAATATATAGCATGAGTACTGCACCATTATTGAGCAACTAGTATTCGTCAAAGTCAGGATACAATATGTTGTTTCTCCAGTCTTCATACCATAATTTAGGTAATCCGATGGAAATTCTACGTTCATTAATTTCTTTTATTGTGGCACTCATAGGCTTGGAAGTTGTATAAGTACCATAGTATTGCTCGTCTCCATTGTAAATTAGAAGTTGATCGTACATATATCCAACCAAACGTGGATCGGCAACACCATCCCTCACATAATCTAAAACTTTTGGAATAAAATAATATTCTCTTATTGAATCATCGGTATGCAGTAAAAGTGTATTTAAAGTAGCGTGTTGGTTATCAATAGAATATTTACCTATCATTTTTTTAGACGGAAATCCATGTGTATCAAAAATATGTATGAGTTCTTGTTCATTTATGGAATCTATTTTATTTTGTTCGTCCCAATTACCTCCGCCATTACCACGATACCGTTGATCTTCAATTTTCATCCTTAAAATTTTATTACGTAAATCCATATTTATAGATGAATTGTAGGTAGATTTTAAAGTTGGAATGTCCTTATCGAATTTCTCCTTAACAATGTCATAAAAGATGTTAAGAACAGAATCATTCTTTAGATAAACATCTGAATATCCATATTCAGAAATCAATTCTGTATATTCTTTATATGATACCTCTTTATCAAGAATTACTTTTAACTTAACGTATGTTGATACTTCGTTGTAAACGTCCATATCAATTGGTTCAAAGTTTGAAAATGTTCTGTCAAAAATTTCATAACTCTTTTCATATTCTTTTGCGATATACAAACTATCAGCTTCATACACGCTTGAATAGTAACCACCCGCTAAGTAGTCTTTATTGGGTTTTATCTGACATGATGTTAAAAAAAGTGATGCCGCAAGAAAAAGATATTTTGCTTTCATAAATAAAAATACAAGGATTACTTCAAATAAAAGAAATAGATTACAGATACACAAATAAACTTAACGAACGTCGATAATATTGTGTAAGCGTTAATTTTTAGGCTAAATAATTGATGTTTTTTGTCAATATCAATTTATTGCTTAAAGACTAAAAAACTCTAACTTGGCACATTTACGAATGCTAATATATAACAAGTTTGTTTTATTTATTAAACTTATTTAGTTTTACAATAACTATTTATCGTATTGCCGTAATATAGGTACGTTAA
This sequence comes from uncultured Kordia sp., assembly GCA_964351775.1. Lineage (GTDB taxonomy): Bacteria > Bacteroidota > Bacteroidia > Flavobacteriales > Flavobacteriaceae > Kordia. Next base: position 54,553 of record CAYGPQ010000013.1, read on the forward strand.
AAGCGTAAATAATTAACTTTATTTGATGTTGATATCAATTTCGTGAAGTTTTTGGCATTAAAGATTACAACGTACCTTAATGGTATTATCAAAATCAGTTATATAGCATGGTGAAAAATTATTTAATTTAATACCAAATCGAATCTAGTTTTTGATTTGGTGTACCCAAGGTACTTTCTTCCATATTTCAAACTAATTATATAAATAGGAAAAATGAGTTATTGTGATTTAAAATAGACGGTTCATACGTATTGGTTTATTATCTAAGTATTCAACCAACAAAAAAGTTATTACACTAGCTTACATAATCCTACATAATCCTCCATCATCTTCCAAGAACCTCCATAATCCTACAAACGTTATTTTTCATTTTTATAATTTTCGTATTCACAAAGTAAGAATGAAAATTTATTCGGCACTAGCTGACATTATTTGGCACTAGCCGTCATTTGCCGACCAAGACTATTTTTTTTCTTGCAACATTTGTTAAAAACAAAAGAAAAAACAAAATAATATGTTAAAAATGTATGACTAGCCGTCTTTATCCGTCGCTATCCGTCACAATCCGTCCGACATTATTTTTTTTCTTTCAACCTTTACTGTAAATAATAAAATTTGAAAACTATGAAATATCTCTGCAAATCTCTGCGAATCTCTGCGAATGTCTGCAAAACCCTGCAAAGGCAATTTTTTATAGATAATCTTTGTAGCATCATAAAAAAAGTTTAAAAAATTAAATAGAAAATAATGATATAAAAATACGTGTAATTTCCCTTTATAAAATAATATTGTAGGTTTTAGACTGTTAATAAATTAGAAAACGATTGGAAAAGATTTCATTTCTTCGTAATATTGAAGATATGATTTCAAACAAACTTACAAGTATCAAAAAGGGAATGACAGCTTTTAGCAATGTACTGGCTATGAGCGTTGATATGATAGTTCCTGTATATGAAGATTGTAAAAGACAACACAGCATTAAAAACGATTTCCGTTGAAGAATTAAAAAGCTTTGATGGATTTGCTGATGTGTCTACTGAAGAAGCTGAACATATCATAGCAACACTAAAAGAATTATCATTACTAACTCATAACATCGTTACCAACTATGAGCAATCTGAATCAATTTCAAAGCTTCGCCAAGCGAAATAAGCATGAAAAAATTAAAAACAACAAAGCAGTTATCTACACACGTGTTTCTGATATCAAGCAACGAGACAATACAAGTTTAGACAGTCAATTAAAATACTGTGCTGAGTACGCCACTAAAAACGAAATGGATATTTGCGGTTATTTCGGAGGAACAAACGAAAGTGCCAAAACGGATGATCGAAAAGAATTTCAGCGAATGCTATCGTTTGTAAAAACTAAAAAGATTGCCAACA